>DOUW01000243.1 GCA_003520365.1 Massilia sp. | reverse complement strand
GGGCTCGGCGCCGGACCTGGTCGTCCGAGAGCGGGCCGGGGCGGACCACGGCGGGGCCGCCGCCGGCGCCGCGCCGGGTCAATGCGCGCACCCGCGCCTCCAGCTCGGACAGGGCGAAGGGCTTGGCCATGTAGTCGTCGGCGCCGAGGTCGAGTCCCTCGACGCGCTGCTCGACGGAGTCGGCCGCGGTCAGGATCAGCACCGGCAGCAGGGAAGAGCGGGCGCGCAGGCGGCGCAGCACTTCGAGGCCGGACATTTTGGGCAAACCGAGGTCCAAGATCAGGAGGTCGAACTCCTGGGTCGAGAGGGCGGTATCGGCATCGGCGCCGTTGCGCACGCAGTCGATCGCATAGCCGGACTGGCGCAGCGAGCGCGTTAGTCCGTCGGCGAGTACGCTATCATCTTCCGCAAGTAAAATTCGCATGTTCCACCTCGTTTTTGATTAAACCTCGCTGCGGCCTTTATTGTGTTTGATTTAGCGCAACAATGCGAGCTTTCTCACACCTTGGCACTAGATAGCGCTTGCCAAAACCACTGGATTTTTATACAGTAGTAGGTATTGAATTGCGCGACGGCGCCCACACCTTGGTTACCTCCGAGACTGAAAGAAAATTATGGACGACAAAAAATCCGCAGTAAATGCCTCCGAAAAAGGCAAGGCGCTGGCTGCCGCCCTCGCGCAAATCGAAAAGCAGTTCGGCAAGGGCTCGGTCATGCGCATGGACGCGAATGCACCGGTCGAGGAAGTGCAAACCGTGTCCACCGGCTCGCTGGGCCTGGACATCGCGCTTGGCGTCGGCGGCTTGCCGCGCGGCCGTATCGTGGAAATCTACGGTCCGGAATCGTCGGGTAAAACCACGCTGACCCTGCAGACCATCGCCCAGATGCAAAAGCTCGGCGGCACCTGCGCGTTCATCGACGCCGAGCACGCGCTCGACGTCACCTATGCGCAAAAGCTGGGCATCAAGCTCGACGAGCTGCTGATCTCGCAGCCGGACACCGGCGAACAGGCACTCGAAATCACCGACGCCCTGGTGCGTTCGGGTTCGGTCGACCTCGTGGTCATCGACTCGGTGGCCGCACTGACTCCGCGCGCCGAGATCGAAGGCGACATGGGCGACTCGCTGCCGGGCCTGCAAGCCCGCCTGATGTCGCAGGCGCTGCGCAAGCTGACCGGCTCGATCAACCGCACCAACACCCTGGTCATCTTCATTAACCAGATCCGCATGAAGATCGGCNNATGTTCGGCAGCCCGGAAACCACGACCGGCGGTAACGCGCTGAAGTTCTACGCCTCGGTGCGCATGGACATCCGCCGTACCGGCTCGATCAAGTCGGGCGACGAGGTGATCGGTAACGAAACCAAGGTCAAGGTCGTCAAGAACAAGATCGCGCCGCCGTTCAAGGAAGCCCACTTCGACATCCTGTACGGAGAAGGCACCTCGCGCGAAGGCGAAATCCTGGACCTGGGCGCCGACAACAAGATCGTCGAGAAGTCGGGTTCCTGGTACAGCTACAACGGCGAACGCATCGGCCAGGGCAAGGACAACGCCCGTCAGTTCCTGAAGGACCGTCCGGCACTGGCACGCGAGATCGAGAACAAGGTCCGCGCGGCGCTGGGCGTGCGCGAGCTGCCGCCGGTCGCTGCCGACGGCGGCGATACGCCGAAGCTGAAGGCCGTGTCGGAATAAGCTTGAGCGTGCTTTGATTGTTCTGACAGCAGCACCATGCGCGCGCCACCCCTGAGCCTGAAGGCCCGGGCCCTGCGCTTCCTCTCCATGAGGGAGCACAGCCGGCTCGAGCTGGGCCGCAAGCTGGCGCGCCATGCCGAGGAGGGCGACGACGTCGAAGCCCTCCTCGATTTCCTCGAAAAGAATAACTGGCTGTCGCAGGAGCGTTTCGCCGAATCGCTGATTCACCGAAAAGCTTCCCGCTATGGCAACAGCCGCGTCGTGGCGGAATTGCAGAGTCACGGCGTGAACGGCGAAGCGCTTGCCGAGCTCAAGTCCGAACTGGCCGAGAGCGAAATGGCGCGCGCCGTCGAAGTCTGGCGCCGCAAATTCGGCACCGTTGCCCAGGACGCGCCCGAGCGCGCCAAGCAGATGCGCTTCCTGATGGCGCGCGGCTTTTCCCAGCGCGCCGTACGCGAGGCGCTCAAGGGCGCTCCGGACGACGACGATTGTTGACGTTACAGCACCGGTAAGCCTCCCGGGACCATATCCGGGCTAGATTTGGGCCCGATCCGGGCCAGGCGCCCCGCAGGCGCCAGCGCGGAGCGCCATTCGCCGATATGCCCTGCATATTCCTCAACGACGGATGGCGCTGCGCGCTGGCGCTTGATGTCCGCGGCGCATGCCGCACTCCAGGCCGCAGGCCTCGCCGCTCCAGTCCGCGGCGCCTGCCGCAGCAACCCGAGCGATCGAGAAGGGAACAAGATGAAAGCGTTGCTCGCACTAGGACTGGCTGCCGGCCTGATCGGCTGCACCCAGGCGCCGACCAGCCCCGCCGGCGTCTATATTCTCAGCACCGCCGACACGTCCATCGTCCTGGACGTGCGTCCCGGCGGCGACTACGTCCTGCAAACCAGCGGCCTGGGCCGCAATACCGACGAAATCCGCGGCTCCTGGCGCGAAGCCGGCGGCCCGGCGCTATCGGTCTCGTTTTCCGGCATCGTCTGGCGCGGCATCGAGCCCGAGGCGGGGGAGGGCACCTGGTCGGCCATCATCGACCGCGATGCCCAGATTTGCCTCGACGGCGAGGGCATCAACTGCTTCTTCCGCAACGACGTTTCCTGACTCGACCCGCCGCCGTGGCGTCCACCGACCCTGTACGGGCAACGTTGGCAGGCTTGCCATTCTTTCGACATTCCCCGGTTGGCGGCGTGGTCAATGCGTCATGTTGCAGTGCAACCGCTATCGGCCTGTGCTAAACTTTGACGGTTTAAGCAGCGCCGCATGAGCGGTTGTTGCCGCAGAAGCTGCGGCAACGTGCATCAGCACACCGGCTGCAACATTTGACCGCCGCCCTGTCGGCAACGTTTTTATGCCTCTGTCTTCTCCCGCTCCGCGCCAGCTCCGGCACACGCGCGCCATTACCGTCGAAGCGTACGCGCGCGACGATGGCCTGTGGGACCTCGACGCGCGCATTCGCGACATCAAGGCACAGGACATCCCGCTTGCTTCCGGCGTCCGTCCGGCCGGCACCGCAGTGCACGACCTGAGCCTGCGCATCACCATCAATCGCGACCTCGAGATCGTCGACGCCGAAGCCGCGTCCGACTCGGTGCCGTATCCTGGCTATTGCGACACCATCGGCCCCGCTTACAAGAAGCTGGTCGGCCTGTCGCTCGCCAAGCATTTCCGGTTGCACCTGAAAGACCGCCTCTCGGGCGTGCTTGGTTGCACCCATTTGACTGAACTGGCGCAGGTCCTGCCCACCGCGGCAATCCAGGCCTTCGCCGATGATGCGTTCGAGACGCGCAATGCCGCCCAAGGCGACGCTGAGCGTCCTTACGAGATCGACCGTTGCCACGCGCTGCGCGCCGACGGTCCCGCCGTGGCACGGTATTACCCTCGTTGGGCGATCAAGGCCGTACCGGGTTAAACTCCGATGTCGAAGTTTTCCAATTAACTATCCATATCAGTAACAGAAGAAGGGAAGCCAGCATGAAAATCCATGAGTATCAGGGCAAAGAAATCCTCCGAAAGTTCGGGGTGACGGTACCGCGCGGCATTCCGTGCATGTCGGTGGAAGAGGCCGTCAAGGCAGCTGAAGAGCTGGGCGGCCCGGTCTGGGTCGTCAAGGCCCAGATCCATGCTGGCGGCCGCGGCAAAGGCGGCGGCGTGAAGGTTGCCAAGTCGCTGGAACAGGTCAAGGAATACGCAGAACAGATCATGGGCATGCAGCTGGTCACGCACCAGACCGGCCCGGAAGGCCAGAAAGTGCGCCGCCTGCTGATCGAAGAAGGCGCCGACATCAAGAAGGAACTGTACGTCTCGATGGTCACCGACCGCGTGACCCAGAAGGTCGTGCTGATGGCCTCGTCGGAAGGCGGCATGGACATCGAAGAAGTCGCCCACAGCAATCCTGAAAAAATCCACTCGATCGCGATCGACCCATCGGTCGGCCTGACCGACGCCGAAGCGGACGACATCTCGACCAAGATCGGCATTCCTGCCGAATCGCTGGCAGAAGCCCGCCAGAACCTGAAAGGCCTGTACCAGGCTTACTGGGAAACCGATGCGTCGCTGGCCGAAATCAACCCGCTGATCCTGACCGGCAACGGTAAAGTCATCGCTCTGGACGCGAAATTCAACTTCGACGCCAACGCCCTGTTCCGCCAGCCGGAGATCCTGGCTTACCGCGACCTGGACGAAGAAGATCCAGCCGAAGTCGAAGCATCGAAGTTCGACCTGGCCTACATCTCGCTCGACGGCAACATCGGCTGCCTGGTGAACGGCGCCGGCCTGGCCATGGCCACCATGGACACCATCAAGCTGTTCGGCGGCGAGCCGGCCAACTTCCTGGACGTGGGCGGCGGTGCGACGGCTGAGAAAGTTACCGAAGCATTCAAGATCATGCTGAAGAACCCAGGCCTGAAAGCCATCCTGGTCAACATCTTCGGCGGCATCATGCGTTGCGACGTCATCGCCGAAGGCGTGATCACCGCATCGAAGGCTGTCTCGCTGAAAGTACCGCTGGTCGTTCGCATGAAGGGCACCAACGAAGACCTGGGCAAGAAGATGCTGGCCGACTCCGGTCTGCCGATCATCGCCGCCGATACGATGGAAGATGCAGCCAAGGCCGTGGTCGCCGCTGCAGCTGGTAACGCCTAATTCGAAGGAATAAACAAATGTCGATCCTGATCAACAAAGATACTAAAGTCATCACCCAGGGTATCACCGGCAAGACCGGTCAGTTCCATACCCGCATGTGCCGCGACTACGCGAACGGCAAGGCCGCTTTCGTTGCTGGCGTGAACCCGAAGAAAGCCGGCGAAGACTTCGAAGGCATCCCGATCTACGCCAACGTCTCGGAAGCCAAGGCTGCCACCGGCGCCACCGTGTCGGTCATCTACGTGCCGCCGGCAGGCGCCGCGGCCGCCATCTGGGAAGCCGTCGAAGCCGACCTGGACCTGGCCATCTGCATCACCGAAGGCATTCCTGTCCGCGACATGATGGCCCTGAAGGACCGCATGGCCAAGGCCGGCTCGAAGACCCTGCTGCTGGGCCCGAACTGCCCAGGCCTGATCACCCCGGACGAAATCAAGATCGGCATCATGCCGGGCCACATCCACAAGAAGGGCCGCATCGGCGTCGTTTCGCGTTCGGGCACCCTGACCTATGAAGCAGTCGGCCAGCTGACCGCACTGGGCCTGGGCCAATCGTCGGCAGTCGGCATCGGCGGCGACCCGATCAACGGCCTGAAGCACATCGACATCATGAAGATGTTCAACGACGATCCTGATACCGATGCGGTCATCATGATCGGCGAAATCGGCGGTCCGGACGAAGCCAATGCCGCGCATTGGGTCAAGGACAACATGAAGAAACCAGTCGTCGGCTTCATCGCCGGTGTCACCGCTCCTCCGGGCAAGCGCATGGGCCACGCCGGCGCGCTGATCTCGGGCGGCGCCGATACCGCGCAAGCCAAGCTGGACATCATGGAAGAGTGCGGCATCAAGGCCACCAAGAACCCATCGGAAATGGCTCGCCTGCTGAAGGCCATGCTGTAATCCCAGACGATTCTTGTCGCGAAGAGGGAAGCCTGCGGGCTTCCCTTTTTTATTGTGGCAGCTCAGCCGTGGACGGAGCGTCTTGCGGCATCATGCGGGCGGCCGGGCTGGCACGAACCCGAGCGACAATTCTTGCGCAAACGAGCATTGCTCGACAGAAATTGCTTATGAACTGACAAAATTTGTCACTCCTTGAGCCAACTCTGCCGTAAATCGTCGCTTTTGTTTCAAGGAAACTAACAATTTCCCAGGGGAATGGGCTGGCACGGCGTTTGCAATAGATGAAGCGTGGCACCAAACAACGCAATACCAACCGACTACTGACCCCTGGAGAGATACACCATGAAATCGATGAAAATCGTTAAGAAAGCACAAGCCGGCTTCACCCTGATCGAACTGATGATCGTTGTCGCCATCATCGGCATCCTGGCCGCCGTTGCCATCCCAGCCTACCAGGACTACATCGCCAAGTCGAAGGCAGCTGCTGCCTATGCTGACATCAGCGGCGGCAAGACTGGCTACGAAATGGCCGTTGTCGAAGGCAAGACCACGCTGGCAACTGATTACCTGACCAAATCTGGTCTGCAACAAGACACCGGCAACTGCACCATCGCTGCGAGCCTGCCAGTGACCGAAGCTGGCACGACTGGTCCGGCACTCACCTGCACCATCAAGAGCGCAGGTCGTCTGGCTGCAGTATCAACGGTTGCGCCCACTATCGTTCTGAACCGCACTGCCGAAGGCAATTACACCTGCACCACGACCGGCATCTCGGATGCGAAGTTCCTGCCGACCGGCTGCAGCCAAGCTGGTGAAGAAGAAGAAGAAGACGAAAGCGGCGGCTAATCGAAATAGAGCAGGATGGATGGCTAGTAGGCCATCCTTACAAAAAAGACCGCTTCGGCGGTCTTTTTTTATTTTCCGGACCGATGATGTCATCATTGGTCATGCATGCATTGTTGGCATGCTTAGACAATCTTCTGCCGATCCGCCAGCAACGCCTCATACGTCATGTTCTGCAACAGCGTGTAATGTCCCGGATCGAGTTCGATGAACTGTACCCCATAGGTGAACACCTCGCCATCCCCCGCCTGCACCACGTTGACGTTGCGGATCGAAGCGCGCGTGTTGACTTTCACTTCCTGGTCATCCGGCGGCGCCTTCAGGACGAACTGCAGGGTCAGGGCCGTGTCGTCCTGGGGCAGGCGGCGCTTCGATTCGATCAGGGCGCCCGTTACCGACAGGTTGACGATGTTGCAGGCCTGGCTGCCGCCGCCGCCGACGAGCTGGGCCGGCAGGTCGACCTTGACCCGCATCGCCGTGCGCAGGCTGGTGCCTTGCACCGATTTCGGGAACGAGACGTGGACGTAGAACAGCGGCCGCGCGAACACGCGCTCGACGGTGCAGGCGAACGAGCACACCTTGACGCCCGAGAACACGCGGATCGTCAGGCGCTCGCCCTCGGTCAGCGCGATCGGCGCCCCGTTTTCCATCGGAATCTTGAGGATGATGTACTCGTCCTTCACGTAGCCGATCAGGCTCGAGAAATGCTGGACCGGCTTGACGCGGCGATGCGTGATGAACTGCAGGCGCGTGCCGACCTGCAGGTTCATGGTCTCGAAATCGTAGTCCTCGGGTTTCAGTTCTTGCGCCTGGCCGCCATGCATGATGATCTTCCGGAGAGCTGACCGACCGGCCAGCAAAGAGGAGCATGATACCAGCGGTCATGCTGATAAAAAACCATCGATTGTCACAGGCAACAAAAAAGCCCGCTGCACAGCGGGCTTTGTCGGCAGGCCGAGACAGGACGTTAGCGGTTCAGTTAGCGCTTCAGGTACTGGTCGAGCCAGCCGATCACCGTGTGGTGCCAGAGCACCGAGTTGGCCGGCTTCAGTACCCAGTGGTTTTCGTCCGGGAAGACCAGCAGCTTGCTCTCGATGCCTTTGCGCTGCAGCGCCGTGAAGGTCGACAGTGCCTGCGCGGTCGGGATGCGGAAGTCGAGGTCGCCCTGGATCACCAGCATCGGCGTCTTCCACTTGTTCACGTGGTGGACCGGATTGAAGCGCTCATGGTTCTCCGGCACCGTGAAGTAGGGGCCGCCGCTTTCCCAGTCGGTGAACCACTGTTCCTCGGTCGAGTAGGCCATGCCGCGGGTGTCGAACACGCCGTCGTGGTTGACGATGCACTTGAAGCCGTCCGACCAGTTGCCCTCGATCCAGTTCATCATGTAGCCGCCGTAGGACGCGCCGAGCGCGCAGCTGCGCTCGCGGTCGAGCCAGGGGAATTTCTGCACCGCCGCCGCCAGGCCTTTTTGCAGGTCCTCGAGCGGCTTGCCGCCCCAGTCGCCGCTGATCGAATCCGTGAACTTCTGGCCATAGCCGGTCGAACCGTGGAAATCGATGAACACGGTGGCATAGCCGGCGCCGGCGTACACCTGCGGGTTCCAGCGGTAGCTCCAGCTGTTGCCGAAGCTGCCCTGCGGGCCGCCGTGCACCAGGAAGGCGATCGGGTACTTCGCGCCCGGGGTGGCGTTCCACGGTTTCATGACGTAGCCGTAGACGGTGTCGCCGTTCGCGCCCTTGAACGAGAACTGCTCGAAGTCGCCGAAGCGCACGTCGGCCAGCTTGTCGGCGTTGTTAGCGGTCAGCTGCACCGGCTTGGTCCCGCCCAGCTTCATCGAGTACAGCTGGGCCGGCGACTTCAGCGAAGCTTGCGTGAAGGCGACAGTGTCGCGGCGCACGTCGAAGCCGCCGATCGCACCCTTGTCGGTCAGGCCGCTGACCTTCCCGCTGGCCACGTCGATGCTGAACAGGCGGTGCTGGCCGATGTCCTCGGCGTCCACGATCAGCGCCTTGCCGTCGGCGCTCCATTGCAGGCCGCCGGCCGAGCGGTCCCAGTCGGCGGCGAGCTTGCGCTTCTGGCCGGTTGCGACGTCCATCAGCATGATCTGGAAGCGGTCGGCTTCAAAACCCGGGCGCGCCATCGCCAGGTAGGCCAGCGTCTTGCCGTCCGGCGAGAACACGGCTTTGGTGTCCCAGGCAGGATTGTCGGCGGTCAGGTTGCGCGGCGCGGCGCCACCGGCGGCCGGGACGCTATACAGGTCGAAGTTGGTCGACCAGGCCTCGGTCTTGCCGGCGATGCGGGCCGAGAACACGACGGTCTTGCCGTCCGGGCTGAAGCGGTATTCCTCGCGGTCGCCGAACGGTTTCGAGGGCACGTCGCCGTCGAGCGAACCCGAGAGGCTGACCGGCTCGCCGGCCACCACGCCCTTGTCGTTCAGCGGCGCCGAGAACAGCACCGCGTTGCGGCCATCGCCCCAGGTATCCCAGTGGCGCACGAACAGGCGGTCGTAGACGCGGCCGCTGGCCTTGTTCTTGGCCTGCGCATCCATGCGCTGCTTGGTGCAGGCGAGGTCGGCGCAATCGCGGAACACCGCCATGCTCAGTGCGATGCGGTCGCCCGTCGGCGAGACGCGGAAGTTGTCGACGTCCAGCGGCAGGTTCGTCACCTGCACCGGCGCGCCGCCGGCCGGCTGGCGCCAGACCTGGGCGCTGCCCGAACGGCTCGACAGGAAATAGACGGCGTCGCCCTGCGGCGACCATTCCGGATCGGTGCTGCTGCTGTCGTGCGAAACGAAGACTTTCGGCGCCGCCTTGGCGTCGCGCAGGTCGACCATCCACAGCTTGGTGTGGCCGCGGTTCTTGTCCATGTCGGTGCTGCGCACGGTGTAGACGACGCGGCTGGCATCCGGCGCCAGGGCCGGACTGCCGACGCGTTCCAGGTTGACCAGGTCTTCCACCGTGAAGCCGCGCGGCGCGGCGGCCATGGTATTGGCGGCAGCCAATGCCGTCACCATGGCAAACAAGCGTAATTTCATTCGATCCTCTTCAAGCAGTGTCTCGGGTGTTGTTCTTGTGCGCAGGCACAGGCGTGCCGTGGGCAAACCAGCAATTTAACACGCCATCGACGATCCGTTCGACTATCAGAGGGGCAACTTTAGAATGGGAAGGCGTGACTTGCCAGCAGTCAGGGACAAGGCTGCTGCTGACTGTTCCCAACGGACTGATGCGCCAGCTCCGCCGGCCGCTACGCGCCACCCATCTCGCGCGAATTGGCGTCGGTGCGGAACAGGATCGGTTGCAGTTGCTGCCGCTGTCCATCCTCCTGCGTGCGCCGCGCATGCATCACGACGGCCTGCACCTCGCCGTGCCGCGGCGATTTCGCGCATACGGGGTCCGCGTTGTCGGCGTCCCCCGTCATCGCATAGGCCTGGCAGCGGCAGCCGCCGAAATCCTTGTCCTTGTCGGCGCAACCGCTGCAAGGCGACTTCATCCATGCATCGCCACGGTAGCGGTTGAAGGCGCCGCTGGCGTACCAGATATCCTTGACGCTGAACGCGCGTACGTTGGGGAAGGCGATTCCCGGCAGGGAGCGGGCGGCATGGCAGGGCAGGGCGGTGCCATCGGGGGCGATGCCGAGGAAAACCGAGCCCCAGCCGTTCATGCAGGCCTTCGGCCGCTCTTCGAAATAATCGGGCACGACGAACAGGATGCGCATCCTGTTCCCGATCCGGGCGCGCCAGGCGTTGACGGTCGCTTCGGCCTGCGCCAGCTGCTCGCGCGTCGGC
The DNA here is from genome assembly GCA_003520365.1 of Massilia sp. GTDB lineage: Bacteria > Pseudomonadota > Gammaproteobacteria > Burkholderiales > Burkholderiaceae_D > Telluria > Telluria haematophila. The sequence goes on along the minus strand of DOUW01000243.1, from coordinate 7,922 downwards.
ATCAATTGCGCCCGGTTGACCAGGCCCCAGCCGTAATACTGGGTGTTGGCCAGTTCCAGGTACTCGACCTCCATCTCGAGCGCCATCGCGATGATCTTGTCCACGTGGTCGAGGTTGAACCGATGCAGCACGACGTTCAGCACCATCGGATAGTCGTGCTGCTTGATCAGCCTGGCCACACGCCGTTTGAGGTCGAACGTCTTGGTGCTCGACAGGAAGTCGTTCATCTCGCGGGTCGAATCCTGGAACGAGAGCTGGACGTGATCCAGCCCGCGTTCCTTCATGCGGCCCAGGCGCGCCTCCGTCAGGCCGATCCCGGACGTGATCAGGTTCGTATAGAAGCCCAGCCGGCGGCCTTCGCCGACCAGCTCCTCGAGATCGTCGCGCAGCAGCGGCTCGCCGCCCGAGAACCCGAGCTGGGCCGCACCGAGCTGGCGCGCCTGGCGCATCACGTCGAACCATTCTTCGGTCGTCAGCTCGGCGCGGTGCTTCGCGTAGTCGACCGGGTTGTAGCAGAACGGGCAATGCAGTGGACAGCGATAGGTCAGCTCGGCCAGCAACCAGAGCGGCGCGGAGATCGCAGGGCGGGACAGGGCGGGGCCAGGAGTCGGGGCGTTCATGGCTGCAAGTGACCGAGCCGGCTTCAGGCGATCCAGCCGCGTTCGCTGGCGGCGCGCAGGAAATCGTCGACGTCGCCCTGCAGGCCGCTGCAGTTGAACGCCTGCTCGAGCTCGCCGACGATGGCCGGCGCCGTATGCTGACCATCGCAGCGCTTGAGGATCTCGGCCGCGCTCTGGTTCAACTTCACCATTCCTTCCGGATACAGCAGCACGTAGTTGCCTTGCGCCTCTTCCCACTGCATGCGGAACAGGCGCGACAGGGCGGGTTTGTCGGGGACGATGTTCATGGGGCACCTTGGTTATGGATAAGCTTTTTCGATGGCGTCGAGCATCGCCCACAAGATGTCGAGCTTGAACTGCAGGATCTCGAGCGCGCGCTCCTGCTGGGCACGGGTCGTGAAATGATCGAGCGTCACTTGCAGGCCATGTTCGACATCGCGTTCGGCCAGCGATATGCGGCTGCGGAAATACTGCAGGCCCGCGGGGTCGATCCAGCCGTAGTGGATTGGCCAGTTGGCCAGCCTGTCCTTGTGGATTTTTGGCGCGAACATCTCGGTCAGCAACGAGCAGACCGCTTCCTGCCAGGGGACGCGGCGCGCGAAGTTGACGTAGGCATCGACGGCAAAGCGCACACCGGGAACCACATGGCGTTGCGACCACAGGGCCTCGCGCGCGAGGCCGACCGCCTCGCCCAGCCGCACCCAGGCTTCGATGCCGCCTTCGTTATCGTCCCAGCCGTCATGGTCGAGGATGCGGCGCACCCATTTCCGCCGCGTTTCGCGGTCCGGGCAATTGGCGATGATGGCGCCGTCTTTCTGCGGAATGTTGACCTGATAATAGAACCGGTTGGCGACCCACCCGCGGATCTGGTCCTCGCGCAGCAGGCCTTCGTTCATCTTCACGTTGAACGGATGATGGATGTGGTAACCGGCTCCACGGTCGCGCAATTGCGCTTCGAACTCGCTGCGGCTCCAGGGGACGGCAACAGTCATAGGTCGATCTCCATGCCGTCGAACGCGACCTCGATGCCGTGGCGCGCCAGGAGGACGCGTTGCTCGGAGTCCTCGTCCAGGATCGGATTGGTGTTGTTGATGTGAATGAGCACCTTGCGCCGCTCGCCGATGCTGTCGAGTACGGCAATCATGCCGGCCTCGCCCGACTGCGGCAGGTGCCCCATGTCGGCCGCGCGCTTTTTCGAGAATCCAAGGGTGACCATTTCGTCCGCGCTCCAGAAGGTGCCGTCGACCAGCACGCAATCCGCGTGGCGCAGCGCAGCCTCCACCGGCGGGTCGATCGCACCCAGGCCCGGCGCATAGAACACCGACTTGCCGCTTGCCACGTCCTCGATCAGCAGGCCGATGTTGTCGCCAATTTCAGGGCGCTCCCGATGCGGCGAATACGGCGGCGCCTTGCTGCTAAGCGCAAGTGGCGTGAAGCGGATGCCTTCGATGCCCGGCACCTGCGTCGCCGGCAGGCGCTTGATGCTTGCCGCGTCGCTGCCGACGGCCAGTTCATGCCAGCGCACGCCACAGTAGTGGGACAGGACCGGCGCCAAAGGCAGCGTATTGTTGAGTTCATGCCAGACCGGGGCCGTACAGTAGAGGGGCAGCGGTTTTCCTTCCCGTAGCATCAGCAGGCCGGTGACGTGGTCGATCTGCGCGTCCATCAGCATCACGGCGGCAATGCCGGAGTCGCGCCGGGCACGCTCCGGCTGCAGCGCCGGCATGGCGCGGATCTGCGCGAGGATGTCCGGCGAAGCGTTGATGAGCACCCAGTCCTGGCCATCGGCGGACACCGCGATGGAGGACTGCGTGCGCGCCGTCGCCCGGATGGCGCCGCTGCGCAGCCCGCTGCAGTTGCGGCAGTTGCAGTTCCACTGGGGAAAACCGCCTCCAGCTGCCGAGCCCAATACGATGATTTTCATAGGCGGATCATAGGCAGATGCGTCAGCCGGCGGCGGCGCCCGGGGCGGCGGCGCCATGGCCGGCCTTGACGCTTGCTAGCGATTGGCGATGTACAGCGTGATTTCGAAACCAAAACGCCAGTCGATGAACTCGGGCTTACTCCAGGTCATGATCGTCTCCTTAAATGATTGAATGCGCCATTCCGATTGCGCCAGCAGGCGGCTCGACTGCGAAGCTGGCGATTCGTGCAGTCACGAGGCAATAGGCAATACCCATGCCACCTGCGCGCTGGGGCGTCGTGGAATTGTGAATGGCGATAATCGCCTGATCAGGTGTGCCAAAGTTGAACAGTGGTATTGCAGAACTGACACATGTGCTACGTGCGTGGGCAATTGGATGGCGAAATGTGGCCGTCATTCAGGAGCAGATGCTGCGCGCCTTCATCAGCGCATCGCAATCCTGTGCCGACGCGCTGGCGAAGAGCGCCACGGTGGTCCAGCGCCAGTCGATGGAGCGCTTTGCCGTTGCGAACTGCAAGGTGGCCGGCCTGATGGGGCAGGCACTCACGCAGGATGGAAAGCATGCAGCCGGCGAGATGAAGCCTGCCCGCGCCGCCGTGTCCATGCCGATCGGGTATGTTGATACTTGGTACTTGGAAAATATGTAATGCTCGTCCATACTCGGGTCGGACGACGATCACGTCGTCACACTCGCTGAAAAGGACCCTGATATGCGAATCTTGCTTCCGGCAGTGGCAGTTGTGGCGTCGTTGGCCGCTTGCGGTGGTAGCGGCGAGGGAAACGCCGATACCAAACTCGCCGGCACCAAAATCGTCCCCGGTACCAAAGTGTTCAAATCGATGGACTCGCTGCAGTGCAGCGGCGGTGGCGTCCCGCTCTCAGCCCTGCAAGCGCAACTGGCTGCGGCCAACATCCAGGTCCAGGCTGCCGAGTGCGGCAACGATGGCCGGCCCACCCCGGCGGTATGCGGTGTCTCGGATGGCCGCATCGGGATCTTCGAGATCCCGGTCGACCAGGGCGCGGCAGCTGCCGCAGCCGGCTTCAAGCCCTTGACTACCTTGCCGGACGCAAAGACGATTCCTTGCGCGTAAAGGGTCTTGGCGGGACTGGCCGAACGACGACTAGATCGCCGCCGTCCAGTCGCCCGACTTGCCGCCATGCTTCTCCAGCACCCGCACATTGGTCATGACCATGCCGCGATCGGCCGCCTTGCACATGTCGTAGATCGTCAGCAAGCCGACCTGCACGGCGGTCAGCGCTTCCATCTCGACCCCGGTCTTGCCATGGGTCTCGACCTGCGCGCGGCAATGCACGCTGTTGTTGGCGCCATCGACCTCGAAGTCGACCGCGACGCGGGTGATGGCCAGCGGATGGCACAGCGGCACCAGGTCGCTGGTGCGCTTCGCGCCCATGATGGCGGCGATGCGGGCGATGCCGAGCACGTCGCCTTTCTTGGCGTTGCCCGACTGGATCAGCGCCAGCGTCTCGGGCTGCATGCGGATGGTGCCGGCCGCCACCGCGATGCGGTGGGTCTCGTTCTTGGCGCCGACGTCGACCATGTGGGCCTGGCCGCTGGCGTCGAAATGGGTGAGCGGGGAGGCGGCGGTCGGGTTCGGATCGGTCATTGTCTGTCTGTATGGCTGGGTAAGAAAGTGTTTCGGTCCGCGGCAAAGTAGTCGTGGATGGGGTTATCATAGCACCGTGAAACCGATGACCCATCCTGCGTTGCCGCCCGCATCCGCCCGCTGGCGCCGTTCGCTGGCCGTCCTGCTCGTGTCGGCTGCGACCGGTTTCGCCTGTGCCTCGGCGGCCGGGCAATCCCTGAACGTTGCCGCGTCCGCGCGCCTGCCCACCCTGGGCGACACCGCGCGCGAAGACCTGTCGCCGATCACCGAGCGCAAGCTCGGCGAGGAGATCATGCGCCAGATCCGGCGCGACCGCGACTATCTCGACGACGACCAGATCCTCGATTACCTGAACCATTTCGGCGGCGCCCTGGTCGACGCCGTGCCCGGCGCGCGCGGCGAGACCGGCGCCGACTTCGGCTTCTTCGCCGTGCGCGACCCGGTGCTGAACGCCTTTGCGCTGCCCGGCGGCTTCATCGGCATCCACTCGGGCCTGTTGATCGCGGCCCAGACCGAGTCCGAGCTGGCCTCGGTGATGTCGCACGAAATCGGCCACGTGTCGCAGCGCCATATCGCGCGCATGATCGGCCAGCAGAAGCAGGATGCGCTGCTGCCGCTGGCCGCGATGGTCCTGGCGGCGCTGGCCGCGAAAGCCAACCCGGATGCGGCGATGGGCGTGCTGATGGGCGGGCAGGGCCTGGCTGTCGACCGCCAGCTCAGCTTCAGCCGCGATGCCGAGCGCGAGGCCGACCGCGTCGGTTTCCAGATCATGAGCGCCGGCGGCTACGACACCTCGGGCATGGTCGCCTTCTTCAAGCGCCTGCAAAGCGCGAACAAGATCTACGGAGAACTGCCGGCCTTCCTCAGCAGCCACCCGCTGACCGGCGAGCGCATTGCCGACATCCAGTCGCGCATCCGCGAGACCCCGCTGCGCCAGCGTGCCGATGCGATCGAGTTTCACCTCGCCAGGGCGCGCGCACGCGTGCTGCAGGACGGCAGCACCACCGGCCTGCGCGACACCCGCATCACTTTCGAATCCCAGCTGAACCAGCCGCAGCGCCAGCAGCAGGTCGCGGCCCAGTACGGTCTTTCCTTCCTGGCGCTGAAGCAGGGCGACCTGGCGGCCGCGCGCAGCTGGCTCGACAAGGCGCGCGCCGCCATGCAGCCGAGGGAGGGTGTGTTCTCGGCGGCGCCGGCCAGCGATGGCGGCGCCATGTTCGCCGGGCTCGATCTCGAGATCAAGCTGGCGCCGGGCCAGCCGAAGGAAGTCGCGCAGCAGGCCCTGAAGGATGCCGAGCAGGCCGTCAACCGCTATCCGCTGTCGCGCGCGCTGGCGCGCCAGTATGCGGATGCGATGATCTCCGCCGGCAAGTACGACGACGCGACGCGTTACCTGCGCGACCAGGTGCGCCAGTACCGCGAGGATCCGAAACTCCACGACCTGCTGGCGAAAGCCTATTCGCAGCAGGGCAAGATCGCCTTGCAGCACATGTCGCTGGCCGAATCCTACGTGCTGGCGGGCGCCCTGCCGGCGGCGGTGGACCAGCTCAACCTCGCGCGCAAGGCGAGCGATGTGTCCTTCTACGACCAGTCCGTGATCGACGCGCGCGAACGCGAGATCCGGGAGCGCCAGCGCCAGGACAAGGAACTCGAAGAGAAGGTGAAATAAGCGCGTGCGTCCAGTTGTCCTGCCCATGAAGATGACCATCGACGTCTCCGGCGAGACCGTCGAGTACGTCATGGCCGGCAGCGGCAGTCCCGCCATCGTGCTGGTGAATGGCACGGGCGGGCCGGTCGACGCCTGGTTCAAGATCTTTGCCGCCCTGGCCGGCGAGCACTGTAGCTTCGCCCACAACCGCCCCGGCATCGGCGCCAGCAGCAAGCCGGTGCGCGCCCAGACGCTTGATGAAATGGTCGAGGCGCTGCGCGACGTGCTGGAAGCGGCCGGCGTGCCCCAGCCCTATGTGCTGGTCGGCCATTCCTTTGGCGGACTGGTCGTGAACCTGTTCGCGCGCCTGTATCCGGAAGAAGTCGGCGCTGTCGTGCTGCTGGAAGCGACCAGCCCGGACGACCTGCGCGTGCTGCCGCGGCACGAGAGCATGCTGCAGCGCGGCCTGAAGGCGCTCGGCGAGCGCCTCATGCCGGCGCATCCGCTGGCCGAATCCCGTCATATCGCGCAGAGCCTGGCCGAACTGGAAGCGGCGCCGCCGTTCCCGCCGATTCCCCTCTACGTCGTCACCGGCGAAAGCCATCCACTGCGTTGGGCCACGCCTGCCGCGCAGCGCGAGGCGCGGGCGCGCCACCAGAAGGCGCTGGTGAAGCTGTCTCCGCTGGGCAAGCAGGTGATGGCAAAGGCGAGCGGACATTTTCCGCAGTTTTCCGAGCCGGAGCTGGTGCGGTCGGTGATCAGCGAGGCAGCGAAGATGGCGTGGCGGGATGATCGGGCCGGTCAGGCGTGAAACTGTCGAAGCGATTGCATGCCGGGTCTGGAAGCGCCGACGCGGATGTGACGCCAGGTTGCGGGAAGCGTATCAAGCCTGCGCGGGCGTGCGCACGAACCCAAAGCGCTGCGGCAGTTCCTCACGCTTGATGCGCTCGACCGGCACCTGTGCGCCACGATAGCGCAGCGTCATCGCTTCGTTCCCGCCTTCGATCCAGGCCATCAATGCCTCGTCCCCGGCCGGCTTGCCGTCCAGCTCCAGACCTTCGAACAACTGCGCCACGTCGCGGTCATCGACCTGGGCCACGATCTCGCCCGCCTGCACGATCGCCTCGCCGGCTTCGGTCAGGTACAAACGCTCGATCGCAGGAATCGACGCCCCGGTCTGCACCACCATGCCTTGCGCCGGATCGGTGCGCGCAATGAAAGGTGTGCTTTCGAGATTCACGTACACGCGCTGCGGCCCGTTCTGGAAATACCAGCGGCCCTGCTCGTCGTGCAGGTAATTGCGGTTGATGAAGCCGACCAGTGCTTCATTGCTCAGCCGGTCGCCGGGCGCGTTGGCCTGCTGGGCCGCTTCGTCGCGCATGCGCCAGCCGCCGCGCGCGTCGAGGGCGAGCCAGCCGTAGCAGTGCGGCACGTTCGGCCACTTGGCCATTGCCTGAATTACGATGTCATCCATGGGTAGCAGCATTGCATAAGTCGCGGGCGTCCGGCGCGCGGATGCCGTCGAAGAAGGAGAGGATGCGCGCCGGCAGCCAGTCGATGCGGCCAGGAACACGGCCGACCGGGAAGCCGACGTGGCCGCCTTCCGCCGGGTATTCCAGCGTCACCGCCTGCGACGCACTGGTCGGCAGGTGCACGCTCGGCAGGAAGGGGTCGTTGCGGGCGTTCAGCACCAGGGTCGGCACGGTGATCTCGTTCAGCACGTGGCGCGCGCTGGCNNCACCACGTTGTCGAAGGCGTAGAGGTCGTGCGCGGCGAGCAGGGCGTCGCGATCGAACAGGCCGGGGAACTGTTCCAGCTTGGCCAGGCACTTCGGTTTCAGGGTTTGCAGGAACATGCGCGTGTAGAGCATGTTCAGACCCGAGGACAGGGCTTCGCCGCCGCGTGCCAAATCGAGCGGGGCGGAAATCGCGGCGGCGGCGGTGACGAAGTCGGCGCCGTGGCCGGATTCGCCGAGCCAGCGCAGCAGGGCGTTGCCGCCGAGCGAGACACCGGCGGCGTACAGCGGACCCGGCGCGCGCAGGCGCAGGCGGTCCATGATCCAGGCGATCTCGGTGGCGTCGCCGGAGTGATAGAAGCGGGCGGTG
>DOUW01000244.1 GCA_003520365.1 Massilia sp. | reverse complement strand
GTCCGGGCGCGCCGGCGCCGTCCGCGGCGCCGGTCGACGGCGCCGTGACGGCGTTGGTGGAAATCGAGACGCCGGCCACGGCCGGCTTGGCAAGCTTGGGACGAAGGGGGGTTTCCATCGATTACAGCGCGGAGAACAGGGACAGCGTTCCGATGCGGCTATAGGCCTTGTAGGTGGCCTGCAGGGCCGTCGAGTAACCGTTCAGCTCGGTGGCGGCGACGCCCATGTCGAGCTGGCCGATGTCGGTGATCGCCATCTGGTTCGACAGGCTGACGTTGCCGTGGTTGGCGTCCAGGGTGTCGAGGATGTTCTGCTTGCCGCCGAGGACGGCGATCTTGCCGGACACCAGGTCGAGCGCCTGGTCGAAGCCGTCCAGGTTCGCCGTCAGCACGGCGCGGGTAGCCGGGTCGTTGACGTCGAGGTTGGCGCCGTTCAGGGTGGCGATGGTGGCGTCGATGCGGTTCAGCAGGTCTTCCATGCCCTTCAGGTTGTCGTTGGCGACCTGGGTCAGGCCATTGCCGACCACCACGCGCTGCTCGTTGGTGTTGCCGGCGAAGCTGTAGCGCGCGCCCGGCGCGGCGTTGGCGTCGAACGCCATGGCCGGGGTCGAGGTCATGGTGCCGGAGAACACGTAGCGGCCTTCCTGGTCGACCGTGTTCGCGCTGAAGAACAGGCTGTCGCGCAGCGCTTCGAGCGGGTTGATCATCGCTTTCAGGTCTTCCGGCGTGTTGCTGCCGTCCAGGGCCCAGACGATCTGGTCGCGGCCGGCCGTGATGTCGTTGACCATGTTGCCGAGATAGCCTTCGTTCTTCGACAGGCGGATCTTGATCGAGGCGATGTTGTCGCGGTACTGGGTGATGGACGCTTCCTCGCGCTTCAGGCGCGACAGGCGCACGCTGTCGACCGGGTCGTCCGAAGGGACCAGGATGCGCTTGCCGGTGGCCATCTGCTGGGTGAGGGTGCTGATGCGCTCCTGGTTCAGCTGGAGCGAGCTGTTCATGTTCGACTGGTACTGGGCGGTGGCGATACGCATTGCTGACTCCTTAGCCCATCATCGCCAGCGTGGCGTCGAACAGGGCATTCGCGACCGTCATGACTCTCATGTTGGCCTGGTACATGTTCTGGTATTCGACGAGGTTGATCGCTTCCTCGTCCTGGTTGACGCCGCTGGTCGACTGCCAGTCTTCCTGGGCGTGCTTGCGCATCGTCTCGGCCGTCTTCAGGTCGGCCTGGTTGCCCTGGCTGATCACGCCGAGCTTGCCGACCAGCTGGGTGTCGGCGTCGCTGAGCAGCACGGTGCCGAGGCCGGTGACGGTGATCGGCTGGCTGTTGATGACGACCAGCTTTTGCAGGTTGCCGGTATCGCCCTGGGTGCCGTCGCTCGAGAAGGCGAGGTCGGTCGGCTCGAAGCCGTCGGCCACCTGCAGCATGCTGGTGGCGCCGGGGGTGAACACGAACAGCGGGCGGCCCTGGCTGCCGTCCATCGCGTAGCCGCTGGTGAGCTGGGCATTGACCTTCTCGGCGAGCTGGCGCGCGATGTCGGCCGTACCCTGCTGCATCGGACGCAAGGTGTTCTGTTCGAAGGTCGTCAGGCCGCCGAGCTGGCCGCCGAGCCTGGCCGCGTCCAGCGCGAAGGTGGTGTTGGCGAAATCGAGCGTGAAGCGCTGGTCGCCGGCGCCGCCGACGGCTTTCAGCTTGCCGGCGACGCCGCCGATCACCAGCGCCTGGCCGGTGCGCAGGGAGATGTCGCGCACGCCGCCCGGCTGGTCCGACACTTCCAGCGCCATCTGGCTGGACAGGGCGTCGATCGCCAGGTCGCGTTCGTCGATCAGGCTCGAGGCCGGGGCGCCGACCGCGTTGGCTTCGGAGATGCGGGTGTTCAGTGTGGCGATCTTGCTGATGTTGGCATTGGCCGAGTCGACGATCGCGCTGCGCTGCTGGCTGACCGACTGCAGCTGGGCGTTGTAGACGTTGTTCAGGCTGTTGAAGCGCTGGGCCAGCAGGTTCGAGGCGGTCAGCACTTGCTGGCGCAGCGGGGTCGAGGTGGCGTTGTCGCCGGCGACCGCGTTGAGCGAAGCGAAGAAGCCGTCGATCGCGGTCGACAGGCTGGCGGTGTCGTCGCCCATCACGCGCTCGAGCTGGGTCAGGTAGGGCTGGGTCTGCGAAAACGCGCCGGTTTCCGAGGCCGCGCGCCACATCTGCTGGCTCTTGTAGCCATCCGAGAAGCGCAGCAGGGCGCCGACCTGGACCCCGTTGCCGACCGAGCGGCCGCTGGCGTCCGGACCGACGGCCGACAGCAGCGCCGCCTGGCGGGTGTAGCCCTTGGTCTGGAGGTTGGCGATGTTCTGGCTGGTCGCCGACAGCGCCAGTTGCGATGCGAGCGCGCCCGACAGCGCGTTGGTCATGATGGTCATGGCGGTCTTCTTCTTGGAAACGGTTCTAACAGTAGAAAGGCGACCAGTTACTTGGGAACATTAAATGTTGCCGGTAATAATTGTCGAAGAATGGCGTCGGCGACGCCGAAGGCGCGCTGGCCGGCCATCTGTTTCGCCAGGATGCCGTCGGCCATGTCCTGCATGTCCTGGTTGACGCGGTCCTTGAAGACGCTGTCCTCGTCCGCCATCTCGCGCGTGGTGGCGCGCATTTCCTTGAGCATGTGCGAGATGAAGAAGCTCTCGAACTCGACCGCGGCCCTGGTGGCCTTGGCAACGTAGGCCGGATCCGGGGCCGCGCCATCGGCCGCGGGCGCCACCGTGTCGCCGTTCAGCGTGGCCTGCGCGTGCAGGGGATTCAGATTGTTATTTGTTTGCATCAGATCACCACCAGTTCGCCTTCGATTGCGCCGGCCTGGTCCAGCGCCTGCAGGATCGCCATGATGTCGTCGGGGGACGCGCCCAGGCTGTTGACGACGTCGATAATGGTTTGCAGCTTCGCGCCGGCCGGCCACTTGAACATCTGGCCCGAGCCCTGGTCGACCGACAGCTGCGACTGCGGCGTCACCGCGGTCTGGCCGCGTGACAGGGGACCCGGCTGGCTGACGCGCGAGCTTTCCGAAATCACCACCTTGAGCGAACCGTGGGTGACGGCGGCCGCTTTCACGCGCAGGCCGTCGGCGATCACCACGGTGCCGGTGCGCGAGTTGAACACCACCTTCGGCACCTCGACGCCGGCTTCGACCTGCAGGGCATTGAGCTTGGCGACGAAGGCGACGCGCTCGGTCGGATCGGCCGGCGCCAGCACCTCGACGCTGGTGCCGTCGGCGGTGGTGGCGACCTGGCCGAAGCGGCGGTTGATCGCTTCCACGACGTTGGTCGCGGTCTCGAAATGCGGCTGGCGCAGGCGCAGCAGCACTTGCGGGCGGGTCGAGAAGTCGGTCGCGATCTCGCGCTCGATCATGGCGCCGTTCGGGATGCGGCCGGTGGTCGGGGTATTCACCGTCACCGAGGAGCCGCTCTTGCCCGAGGCGTTCAGGCCGCCGACCACCAGGTTGCCCTGGGCNNGCCGCGCAGGCTCTTGGCGTCGCCGAGGGACGAGACGGTGACGTCGATCGCCTGGCCGCGGCGGTAGCCCGGCGGGAAGACGGCCGAGACCATCACGGCGGCGACGTTCTTGTTCTTCGCGTCCTGGCCGTCCGGCAGCTTCACGCCGAACTGCTTGAGCATGTTGAGCACCGACTGGCTGGCGAACTTCACCTGGGTCGAGTCGCCCGAGCCGTTCAGGCCGACGACGAGGCCGTAGCCGACCAGCGGGTTTTCGCGCACGCCCTCGACGCTGACCAGGTTGCGCAGCGCCTGGGCGGCGCCGGCCGGCGCGACCGCGCCAAGGACGAGCGCGGCGGCGAAAATGATACGGAAAACGGTGGTCATGCTGCGAAACTGAATCATGTTGTATTCCCTGGAGCGCCTGACGCCAGGTCAGGGCAAAAGGCGCATCGTCGAAGACAGGACACCCTCGGGCGGCGCGACGATGCGGCGCCGCCCCGGGTTGGTTTGACTGCTTAGAACGGCATCAGCGGGCCGGTGAAGAAGCGGGTCAGCCAGCCGGCCGAATTCGCGTCCGCCAGCACGCCCCTGGCCGAGTAGGCGATGCGGGCATTGGCCACGCGCAGCGACGACACCTGGTTGTCGCTGTCGATGTCGGCGGCGCGCAGGTAACCCTTCAGGCGCAGGAATTCCTCGCCCTGGTTCAGGGTCATGTTCTTTTCGCCGGCCACGCGCAAGAGGCCGTTCGGCAGCACTTCCTGCACGATCACGGTCAGCGCGCCGGACAGGGCGTTCTGCTGGGTGCTGGTCGAGTCGCCGGCGAAGCTGCGGTCGGCGCTGATGTCGACGCCGGTCTTGCCGAAGGACTTGCCCAACAGGCCGAGCGGGGCGACGCCCACCGACGAGCCCTTGTTGAAGCTGGTGCCGGCGCGCTTGCTGGCCTGGGTGGTCTCCTGCAGGATCACGGTGACGACGTCGCCGACGCGATACGCGCGGGCGTCCGAGGTCAGCGAGATCGACTCGGCGCTGAACACGCCGCCCGAGACGCCACGCTGGGCGGTCGGCGCGACCGGCAGCGGCTCGTCGTCCGCCGCCGGGACGAGCG
>DOUW01000090.1 GCA_003520365.1 Massilia sp. | reverse complement strand
GCTGACGAAACTGTGGCTGTTGCTGCGCGGCGGGCTGGACGCGCTCAGTTCACGGATTCGGACGGGGGCCGCGCCGCGTCCGGCGCACCTGTGGCGTCGCGCCGGTGGCGGCGCTGCAGGCGGCCTCCATGGCGTGCCTGCAACTGCTGCTTGAGCGTCTCGACCGGCGGCGCGTACAGGAAGCCGAAGGACACCGCGCCGTCCTTGCCTTCCACCGCGTGGTGCATGCGGTGGGCCTGGTAGAGGCGCTTCAGGTAGCCGCTTTTCGGCACGTAGCGGAAGGGCCAGCGCCGGTGCACCAGGCCATCGTGGGCGACGAAGTACAGGAAGCCATAGGCCGTCATGCCGGCGCCGATCCATTCGAGCGGATGGTGGCCGCGGGTGCCGGCGTAGATCAGGGCGATGGCGACGCCCGCGAAGACCACGGCGTACAGGTCGTTCTTCTCGAACCAGCCGNNGTGGTGCGACTTGTGCCAGCCCCATCCGAAGCCGTGCATGACGTACTTGTGCGCGACGATGGAGAAGATTTCCATCGCCACGACGGTGAGCACGACAATGAAGATGTTGAATAGCATTGCGATGGACGGCCACGGAAACGGGAATATCCAAGCCTACCATGGCGTACGGCGCGCACGGCTGGGATTTCCACCCTCCCGGCTGCAACTTTTAACGGATAAAGGATGACGCATGTTTTTCAGGACAGTTCTGGGTTGCACCCTCTTCTACGCAGCGATCGGCGCAGCATCGATCGGCACGGCAACGGCCGCCACGGTCGAGGTGCGGGTGTCGGGCGTGAGTGCCGGCAAGGGCAAGGTGAACGTCGCCGTCTGCGACAGGGAGCGCTTCCTGAAGCAGTGCAGCCATAGCGGTTCGGCGCCGGCCAAGGCGGCCGAGACGGTCGTCACGCTGAAGGACGTGCCGCCCGGCACCTGGGCCGTGCTGGCCTACCAGGACGAGAACGAGAACAACGAACTCGACCGCAACTTCATCGGTATCCCCAGCGAAAACTACGGCTTCAGCCGCAACGCGCGCGGCAAGTTCGGGCCGCCGGGCTTCGAGGACGCGTCGATCGAGGTGCAGGGCGAGCTGACGGTGGCGCCGGTCAGGCTGAAATAGGCGGAACAGCGCGCGCTGGCAGGGCCATTGCTGCACATGGCCGCGCTCGTTTCGGCCAACATGCAAAAGTGACAATTTGCGATATTTCACGGCAGGGACGCATGCTAGAGTCCTGGGATGGGCGCATGGCGCCCGTTCAATGACCATGGAGCGAAGATGAACAAATTTTGTCTGCTGGCAGCTGTGATGGTGACGATTGCCGGCTGCGCGAACACCGGTACGGATGCGTCGGCCACCGGAACGAAGGAACGCGTTGCCGATGCCTACCGACCGACCGGCACCCTGATTCCGCGTAAAAAGTCCGAAAGCAACTCCGTCAACACGAGCGAAGTGAACAAGCAGGCGCTCGAGAACGACCGCATGACCAGCCCGGTCAACATCCCCACGGGCGGCCGCTAGGGTCTATCTGACTGAATTCAAGNNNNTCAGCTAGCGCATGACAATAGTAGCGCGCCGGTTATGGCCGCCAAAAACACATTTATTTCTGGGCGAGTACCTAGGCCAGCGCGCCGTTGTCCATCACCCGCATCAGGAAGTGAATCTTGCGCGGCGCCCGGTGCCGCTCGTGGATTTCGCGCGTCAGTACCTCGACCCGGCGCGGCTGCAGCGCCAGCTGGCGCACGTCGATCGGCGCGCCGGCGGCCAGGTTGCCGGCGAACTGGGCCGCGAGCTGCTGGGACACGGTCCCGGTCAGCGTGACCGGCACCCCGTGCAGCGTCGTCTTCAGCTCGAAGCTGCGCGACTCCGGCAGGACAAACACCGTTCCGACATATTCTTTGCCGATCTCTTCCATGGTTGTCTCCTTCGACACGCACTGTGGCATCGCGCCGCGTTGGCAAGGTCTGCACTTTTGTCCCTTCATGATAGCAAGCCGGCGGCGCAGCACAACACCTGCGCCCGACCTGGCCCGCGCTTCCTGATTGCGCTGGTGCTTGTGCTGCCGCTCGTGCTGCCGCTTGTGCTGCAACTCGCGCCATCCCGCTGCAACTGGCGCCGCCCTGCTCCCCGCTCGTCGCAAGGGCGAACGGCCCGGCGGGCGGCTCGCTACAGTGGCCTCACTCGAACCCACCGGAGACCACCATGCAAGCACGCCGCACCGCCGCCCACTTCGTCCTCTCCCTCGCGCTGTCCGCCGCCGCGGCCGCCCATGCCGGCGACCTCGTCATCACTGTCGAGGGCGTCAAGAGCAGCGAGGGCCAGCTCATGGTCGCGCTCTACGATGCGGCCGAGGGCTTCCTCAAGCGCAGCGTGAAGGTAGGCGCCGCACCGGCCGCCGCGGGCAGCACCACGGTCGTGATCAGGGACGTCGCGGCCGGCAGCTACGGCTTTGCTCTCTTCCACGACGCCAATGGCAACGGCAAGAGGGACACGAACATGATGGGCATTCCCGTCGAACCCTATGCCTTCAGCAACAACGCGCTCGGCAACATGGGCCCGCCGAGCTTCGACCAGGCCCGCTTCACGGTCCCGGCCGCGGGCGCCGCCGTCACCGTTTCCCTGCGCTGAGGCCGCCATGGACCGCCGCCATTTCCTCCAGGCCGGGATCACCCTGGGCGCGCTGGCTGCGGCCGG
>DOUW01000427.1 GCA_003520365.1 Massilia sp. | reverse complement strand
GCGGCGGAGGTGGCGCTGCCCGCGGCTGCGTCAGGAGCACGAGCATCGTCGGCGCC
The DNA here is from genome assembly GCA_003520365.1 of Massilia sp. Lineage (GTDB taxonomy): Bacteria > Pseudomonadota > Gammaproteobacteria > Burkholderiales > Burkholderiaceae_D > Telluria > Telluria haematophila. The sequence continues at coordinate 8,033 of DOUW01000427.1, read as the reverse complement.
GCGGCCGAGGCCGATCCTGCGGGCGTGGGGTCAAACGCTGCCCGACGCGCCATCAGCACGGCCACGAGCAGGTGGATCGACACGATCAGCAGCGCCAGGGGGAGCCGTTTGCCTGTCGTTCGCAGCATCACGCCCTCATCCGCGTTCGCCCACGCCGCAAGGCGTCTCGACCGCTGCCGGCCCGTCGAGGGCGATGCGGCCGCCCGCGATCGCGATCACGCGATCGGCGCTGGCGATCGTTTCGCTCCGGTGAGCCACGATAATCCGGGTGATCGCAAGGTCGCGCACCGCCTTGTTCACCGCGCTTTCGCGCCTGGCGTCGAGGTGGCTGGTCGCCTCGTCGAGCAGCAGGATGCCGGGACGCTTGTAGAGCGCCCGCGCCAGCAGGATGCGCTGTTTCTGGCCGCCGGACAGCGCGCTACCCATATCGCCGACGCGGCTGCGATAGCGCATGGGCATCGCCTGGATATCCTCATGTACGGAGGCCATCCTGGCGACTTCCTCGACCCAGGCCATGTCAGTGGCATCGTCGAAGCAACTGATGTTTTCGGCAATCGATCCTTCGAACAGATGGTCCTCCTGGAACACAGTGCCGATCAGGGACCGCCGTTGTGCATTGCCCAGCTGCGTGGCATCGACTCCTCCGATCTCGACTGTCCCCGACTCTGGCGCATGCAATCCCGCGATCAGTCCCAGCAACGTCGATTTCCCGCAGCCGGACGGTCCGACGACCGCCACGCATTCACCCTGGCGCACATCCAGCGTCACGCCGTCGAGCACGAAAGGCAGGCTCGCATGATAACGAAACCGGACATTACGCAGCACGACGGAGGTGGAGGCGACGCCCTGCACCTGTGCACGGGCATCCGGTTCGGGCTGGGCATCGACGATATCGCTGACACGATCGAAATGAACCCGCAGCAGGCGCATGTCGGCCATCTTGTCGACAAGCGCCGTGATCCGGTTATCGAACTGCATCTTGTATGCGATCAGGGTCACTAGGGCGCCTGCACTGATCGATTCGCCGGCATTGCCCGTCGCTCCGGCCCAGACGGTAGCAACGGAACCGAGTCCGATCAGAATCCCGCTACTCAGGCGCGCGGACAACTGGATCCGCGCAATGTCGAGACGCGCATTGAGCTGCCGGGCAAAATGCGTCGCCCAGGCCCCGCGGCGCTGCTGTTCGCGCTGGAACAGCTTGACCGTCCTGGCTGCCCGTATGGTTTCGAGAAAGTTGCTGTGCTGATGTGCTGCATGCACGACCTCTTCGGCCGCGGCACGCGACAGCCTGGCATTGGTGGCGGCGCGGATGCCGGTGTAGATACCCGCCGCGCCCAGGGCGATCCAGGCCAGCGCGCCTCCGCAGGCGAACATCGCGGCGAGCGTCAACAGCGCCATGGCTCCGTCGAGGACCGCCTCGACCAGCGACACCGTGACCGCTTTCTGTATCTCGTCGACCGCACCGAAGCGCGAGACGACATCGCCGAAGTGGCGCCGTTCGAAGTACGTCGCCGGCAGTTGCAGGAGATGGCGAAAGATATTCGAGCGCCACTCCATGTTCAGGGCGGCGCTCGTCTTCAGGATAAGCCATCCCCGCACCGCGGTCAGGCATTGCTGCAGCAGCACGATGAAGCCAAACCCGATCGCCAGCTTCGCCAGTAATTCGACGTTGGCGCCGGCGCCGTCGAAATCGATCACGAACTGCAGGAACCAAGGCGACGCGAGCATCAATGCTTCGATCACGAATGCCATGCCCAGGCTCGTCAACAGCATGCTGCGGATTCCCGGCGCATCGTTGACGAGCGAACGAAAGAGGCTGCCGCCCTTGCTGGAGCCGGGCGTCAACTGTTCGTTCGCCCAGACCTCCAGCGCCACGCCGGTCAGCGAGGACGATACCTCGCTCAGCGCAATACGGCGCAGGCCCGACGCGGGGTCATGGATATCGATGTGGTGTTTGCCGACCCGCTTGAGCACCACGAAATGGTTCAAGTCCCAGTGCAGGATGCAGGGCAGGCGCAGCAGTGCAAGCTGGTCGAGCTCGATCCGCACTGCGCGGGTCGCGAGTCCGAGCTTCTCGGCCACCTGCATCACGGCAGCCAGATTCGTGCCGGAGGGCGATGCTGGATAGCGGTCGCGCAGGGAGCCAAGCGACTCCCTGCCGCCGTAATAACCCGAGATCATCGCCAGACAGGCAAGCGAGCATTCCGTGACTTCTGCCTGCAGCACGAGAGGCAGGCGCCGCCAGCGGGAGAACAATAACTTTTCGTACATCCGGGGTTTGCTCTTTCGAAGGCACAGTCAGAACGATGCACCCAGCGCGCGGCGTAGTGGCACATCTTTGATGATGAGTTCGCCGCCCGCGACGGGATCTGCCGGCATCGCGCCGAAGCGAATGGCAAGCACGACGCCGGCGCGGCAGCCCGGCGCGGTGCGGGCGCAAGCGGCAGGCGCCGGGCTGCTTCCGGCAACATGGCCGGCAAGGACAGTCGTCCCCCGATGCAGCCGATACTCGACGGGACTTCCGGCGATGGCGGCAAACGCGTACGATGACGCGATCTCCACCCGTATCTCGCCGTCACGGACGGCGGTCCCGGATTGCGCACCTGCCTGCCCTGCCGCGACGACGACGTCCGTCCTCGCACAGGCTAGGTAGGCTGCGACCGCAACAAGCAGGGCGGCGCAGCACGCCTGCATATGACGAACGGCTTTCGGCTTGAACTGCAGGGCCGGCCCAACCAGCTTGTTCCGTTCCGACTCCAAGGCCGCGAGGCGAAAAATACGGGACATTGATGCTCCGCCTTGCGCCCGTTACCGTGCCAGAATCGGGATCACTCCCCGCAGGCCCGGTCTCTGCAACTTGAGCGACGGGTCCAGGGCGAACTCTTCGTACCGATTGTTCGGATGTGGCGGCGCAACGTCGAGCTCGCGCAGTTTCAATTGCTTCGCCATGTGCGACCATGTCTTCCCGAGTGCCTCGCACTTGTTGTCGCGCCGGTCGATCGTCCCGTACATCTTGAACGCGCGCGACATGCAACCACCGTGGCACACATGCTGCCACTCGCAGCTGGCGCATTGCGGATCGATGACGCGGGTCCGAAAATGGATGGCGGTCGGCGACACCATCAGCGAGACAAGGTCCTGCTCCACGATGTTTCCGTACTTGACGCTGGCAGTCCCACTCAGCGTGCCGCAGGTATACACGTCGCCGACTGGATCCACCGAGATATTCGTATCGGCGCAATTGGCCAGTGCCTCGCACCCGCGCGGCATTCCTGACATAAGCGCGGACAAGCGGTTCTCGAATTCATGCGAGCGGACGTAACCAGGATTGCCGGCAAACCATTGGTCGAACAGCGCAATCCACAGTTCCGCATATTCGGCCTGGCTCAGGACCATTTCCGAATACTTGTCGCGTGCGTTGCCGGACTTGGTCAAAGTGACGATCTGGAAGGGCAATGCGTTGTCGACCAAAAATCGATAAATCTCGTTTGCCTTGCCGATCATCGCCTTGGTCGCCACCAGCACCACGCCGGGCTCGATACCGCCCTTGCGCAGCAATTCGATTGCCTTGAGAACCTTCGCGAACGAGCCTTTGCCGGCATGGTCCTTACGATAGGCGTCATGCATTTCCTGCGTGCCGTCCAGCGAGACGCTGACCGAGAACCCATTCGACTTGAAAAAACCGGTCCAGGCGTCGTTCAGCAGCAGGCCGTTTGTCTGAATGACGTTCGAACAGGCAAGCCCATTTGCTAGTTCTTCCTGAAACCTCATCGCTGCTTCGAAATAAGGCAGGCCCGCGACCAGCGGTTCGCCGCCGTGCCAGACGAATTCGACGCCGGTAAATCCCTTGGTGCTGCGCGCATATTCAAATGTCTGCTCGATCGTCCGCCGCAAGGTGTCGACAGTCATGATCGGCTGCCGTTCGTCGTCGTTATAGCAGTAATCGCAATTGAGATTGCAGATATGCGTCGGTTTTAAAACGTTGACGAGCCTCATTGCACGACCTTTACGGGAATCGACGAGATACGGGATTTCAGGCCGGTCATGTCGAGTTTTGACCGGGTGTCCGCAGGCAGTTGCGAGCGCATATGATTTTCATGCGGAAGCGCCGGGGCAAGGTCCATTCCACGCAGGCGCTTTTCGATATGCTCGTAAATACGGTACAGGCTGTCGCAATAATAATCAGGGGCGTCGATATCGCCGAAGAACTTGTATGACCGGGACATGCATCCGCCGTGGCAAACGTGGAACCACTTGCAGGACGTGCACTGGTCGGAATGCTGGCGCGTACGCCAATACAGGGCATTGCGCGAAGCGAAGACTTCTTTGAAACTCTTTTCGTTCACATTTCCATATAACGCAATTGGCGTCGCGCTGACCGAAGCGCAGGAATACACGTCGCCTTCCGGGTCGACGGTGACGTTGGTGTCGCAACAGTGGGATGCCGTCCAGCAACTGCCGGGTAAACCGCGCAATACAGCCTCGGTGCGGTCGACGAAATCGGATACATACACGTAATCGGGGGCGGCGTCGAACCAGAGGTCGTACATGGCCAGCCAGGCGTCGGCGTATTCGTTCTCCGTCAGCCCGAAGTCTTCGTAACCGTCGCGCGCGCCACCGGATTTCATCAACGGCACGATATGAAAAGCTTGTTTCTGCTCGGCGAAGAAGCGGTAGATGTCGGCCGCATCCTCGACATTACCTTTATGCATGGTCAGGCAGACACCGAACTGGATTCCCTCGTCCTTGAGGATGTTCATCGCCCGCTCGACCTTGTGATACGAGCCTTTACCCGCAAAATCGACCCGGTACTTATCGTTGTGCAGCTGCTTGCCGTCGAGGGAAACGCTGACGGAGAAGTCATGCGACTTGAAAAAGCGGGCCCACTCCTTGTTGACCAGCACGCCATTCGTCTGAAATGCATTGGAATACTTGCAGCCGTCCGCATATTTTTCCTGCAAGGCCACGGCATTGCGATAGAAATCCAGGCCCACGACAGTTGGTTCGCCACCGTGCCAGATAAAGTGCGCCTGGTCTTTCCCGGTTTGCCGTGTATATTCGAACGTTTGCTGTACCACTCGTTCCAGCGTTGCCGGGTCCATGACCGGCTTGCGCACATCGTCGTTGAAGCAATAATCGCAGGCCAGATTGCAAATATGCGTTGGCTTGACAACCGCAGTAAACATATGCATCCCTATCGAATTCGAGTCGAATGGGCCGGGCGCACGGCCCGGCCCGTACTTCAATTAAACGAGTAGCTGTGGATATTCGCTTTCCACTTCGGCTCCGACTGGAGGCCGCCGCTAATTTCGGTCAGTTGCTCGGTACTCAACTGTTCCAGCGATACAAGTTCTTCACGCTTCTTGCCGGTGATGCTAGCGAAGACATCACGCAGTGCTTCCGGGACAGCATTCGATTTCATAGTTCCTCGTCAAGTTAAGATTGAAAACATCGCGGTCGAGCGACAAGCGGCTTTCTCTCTTCGATTATCCGCATGTCTCCATCAGGCGACGGTCTAGCGGGCTAATGCTGTTAGACGAAACGATTTTACCGGCGCGATACCGGTCGAAATATCACGCAATGTCACAATTCAAGAAAAGTTTGTAACTATTCAAATCGGGTTAAAATCCGGTTTTTCGTTGCACGGCTGGATTTGATCGGGGTAGAAAGCGCCGGCATATCACGGCAATTCCATTCGGTCGGAAATGCGTAAACACAAACTTGGCGGAAACACGTGGGAAGATATTGCGGAGGAAATCCAGGCCAGCAAGTGCGTGGTCCGATCGCGCACCGTGCCGCATCCCGGGCAGGAAGGCGCTGGAAAGCTACCGGCAGGACAAGACTTGCGCCGGGAGGGCTGCGGGCTATCGCGGGAAGCGCGAGGTCTGTCTGATCGAGTTCTGCGGGGGCTGCAGGATCATTGTTGCGATAATCGCGGTCGTCACATAGTTGTGTCCGCGTTTTTCGTAAGGGGTTGCAACGGGGCCGAAATCCTCCAGGCGATTGATGGCACGTTCGACCATATTTCGGCTTTTGTAAGCTTGTGCGTCGAAGCGCGGCGGTGCGCTAACTGGCCAGCCGATCGTGGGCCGATACCTTCTCGCTTTCCTGGCTACCCTTCCTAAGTCCTTGCTTCTGTTGGTATCTCATTCAAGACTTATTCTGGCGTAACCGACTGCGCCTACCGGCCCCGACGAATCTTCCCTGCTTTTACTGCGGATGAAACTCCTCGGCCGAAGCAAACAAATCCCAGGCCGCGATGAACAGCGCCGCGATCACCGGGCCGATGACGAAGCCGTTCAGGCCGAACAGTGCCATGCCGCCCAGGGTCGACAGCAGCACCAGGTAGTCGGGCATCTTGGTGTCCTTGCCGACCAGGATCGGGCGCAGGATGTTGTCGACCAGGCCGATCACCAGCACGCCGAAGGCGATCAGGACCACGCCCTGCCAGATCGCGCCCGTCACCAGGAAGTAGACCGCGACCGGGGCCCAGACGATGGCCGCGCCGACCGCCGGCAGCAGCGACAGGAAGGCCATCACCACGCCCCACAGCAGGGCGGCCTGGACGCCGAGGAACCAGAAGATCAGGCCGCCCAGCGCGCCCTGGGCGATCGCCACCAGCACGTTGCCCTTGACGGTGGCACGGATCACGGTGATGAAATTGTCGAACAGGCGCTGCTTGTACATGCGGCTCAGCGGCACCGCGCGCTTGATCCGGTTGGCCAGGGCCTGGCCGTCTCGCAGCAGGAAGAACAGCAGGTACAGCATGATGGTCAGGCTGACCAGGAAGTCGAAGGTATTGCGGCCGACGTTGATGGCGTGGCGCGCGAAGAACTGGCTGACCTGGGCCGCGCCGTCGGCGAGCTTCTGTTCGAGCGAAGCCAGGTCGGTCAGCTCGAAGCGCTCCAGCAGTCCCACCAGCCAGTCCGGCAGCACGTTGATGACCTGCTGGAAGTAGGCGCCGAAATTGATCTGGCCCGAGCTGACGTTCGCATAGATGTCGGCGGCCTGCCGCACCAGCGAGGCGGTGATGATCGACAGCGGCAGGATCACCATCACCACGATCGACGCCAGCGTCAGCAGGGCGGCAACGGTTGGTTTCTGGCCGGTCGCGGCGAGCAGGCGGCGGTACAGCGGCGCGAACAGGATCGCCAGCACCATGCCCCAGAACACCGCGCCCGAATAGGGCAGCAGGATCCAGCCGAATCCCAGGGTGACGATGGTAAGGAGGAGAAGGAAGAATTTCTGCTGGATCGTGAATTGGTTCATGGGCCGTCAATATGAAATCAGTCGGCCCATGATAGACGATTCGACATCTATCGTCGGGGAAAATACGTGTGCGGCATCCCCGCTGCCGGGGCGGGGATGCCGGTGGCGCTTACTGTCCGGGCTGGGCCGCGGGCAGCTGGCCTTCGCTGTCGCGCACCTCGATCGGCCCGAGTTTCAGCTTTTCCAACTGCGGCACGATGCGCTTGCGGTCGCCCACCGCGACCACGATCAGGCGCTGCGGGTCGAGGTAGCGGCGCGCCGCTTCCCGCACCTGCTCGGCGGTGACCGCCGCCAGCTTCGCCGGCAGCTGGCGGTAGTAGTCGAGCGGCAGGTCGAACACGAAGGATTCGGCCAGGCTGGCGCCGATGTCGGCGTTGGTGGCGAAGCCGTTCGGCAGCGACAGCAGTTCGGCGTTGCGCGCGTCGAGCAGTTCGGCCGGGCGCAAGGGCTGGTCGATCATCTCCGCCGCTTCGCGCAGCAGCTCGGCGACCGATGCACCGGTGACGTCGGCGCGCACGCTGCCGGCGATGCTGAACGGGCCAGGCGCGCGGTGGTAGCGAAAGCCCGAGAACACGCCGTAGCTGTAGCCCTTTTCTTCGCGCAGATTCTGGTTGATGCGGCTGGTGAACAGGCCGCCGAAGGCCGCGTTCATGACTTCCAGCGCCGGGAACTGCGCGGTCTTGCGCTCGGCGCCGAGCGCGACCAGGCGCAGCGCGGTCTGCGGCGCGCCGGGTTTATCGACCACGACCACCCGCGCCCGGGTC
>DOUW01000266.1:8293-8515 GCA_003520365.1 Massilia sp. | reverse complement strand
GGGCCAGGTGCAGTTCCTGCGCACCCGGCCGGTCTCGCTGGCCGCCGACCGCCCCGACGTGGTCCTGATCGCGCGCGACATCGATGCCGCCGATCCGGGCCGTTTGCTGTTCCTGGTCGGCGAATCGCGTCCCGTGCCGCCAAACGCCCGCCCGGCCTGGGTGTCGGAGGCGATGCTCGACCTGTACGGCGCGCGCGTCGGCGCCAACATCACGCTGCCGCT
>DOUW01000266.1:0-8199 GCA_003520365.1 Massilia sp. | reverse complement strand
CCGGCAAACCCGTTCCCTTCTTCGTCGCCGGGGTCTGGCGCGACTACGCCAACCAGTCCGGCTCGGTCGTGATCCGCCTGCCCGACTACCGCGCGCTCACCGGCGAAACCGCGGTCACCGACGCGGCCATCTATAGCGGCGGCGAAGAGCAGACGGACCGCATCGAGCGCGCCCTGCGCCAGCTGCCGTTTGGTCCGGCGCTGCAGCTGGCCCGCCCCGGCGACATCCGCGCCGCCAGCCTGCAGATCTTCGACCGCAGCTTCGCCGTCACTTACCTGCTGGAGGCGATCGCCATCGTCATCGGCCTGTCGGGCGTGGCCGCCACCTTCTCGGCCCAGACCCTGGCGCGCGCGCGCGAATTCGGCATGCTGCGCCACGTCGGCGTCACGCGCCGCCAGGTGCTCGGCATCCTGGCCTGCGAAGGCGGCCTCTTGACCACCCTGGGCGTGGCCTGCGGCTTCGCGCTGGGCCTCGTCATCAGCCTGATTCTCGTCTTTGTCGTCAATCCGCAATCCTTCCACTGGACCATGCAGCTGCACCTGCCCTGGGGCCTGCTCGGCATCGTCGCCTCGGTCCTGGTCGCGGCTTCGGTTGCCACCGCGCTGGTGTCGGGCCGCTATGCCTTGTCCGGCGGTCCGGTGCGCGCAGTCAGGGAGGACTGGTAATGCGGGGAGGACTGGTAATGCGTTCGCTTCTACTGTTGCTGCTGGCCTGCCAGTGTGCCTTCGCCGCCAAACCGGAGTTCGCGCCGGTGACGCCGGGACGGACCATGCAGTTCCCCCTCGACTACGGCGCCCACCCGGAATTTCGCACCGAGTGGTGGTACGTGACCGGCTGGCTGCAGACCGAGAGCGGCAAGCCGCTCGGCTTCCAGGTCACCTTCTTTCGCAGCCGCACCGAGCACGACACCGCCAACCCGAGCGCCTTTGCCCCGCACCAGCTGGTGATCGGCCACGCCGCCCTGTCCGACCCGGCCGTCGGGCGCCTGGTGCACGACGAGCGCAGCGCGCGCGAAGGCTTCGGCCTGGCCTGGGCCAGGACCGGCGACACCGACCTGAAGCTGGACGACTGGCGCATGACGCGCATGGCGGATGGCCGCTACGCCGTGTCGGTCAAGTCCGGCGAAATGACCCTCGAACTCACCCTGACGCCTACCCAGCCGGTGCTGGTGCAGGGCGCAGGCGGCTACTCGCGCAAGGGACCGGCGGCGCGGCACGCGAGCTATTACTACAGCCATCCGCAGCTGCGCGTGACCGGAAAGGCAGGCCGCGCCGGCGCCGTNNCGTCACGGGCAGCGCCTGGCTCGACCACGAATGGTCGAGCGAGGCGCTGCAGCCCGACGCCAGCGGCTGGGACTGGGTCGGCGCCAACCTGGACGACGGCTCGGCGCTGATGGCTTTCCAGATAAGAGCCAAGGGAGGTGGTAAACTATGGGCGCACGCGACGGTGCGCGACCCCCAGGGCCGCGTTACCCGCTATGCGCCGGAGCAGGTGAATTTTTCCCCGACGGCGCGCTGGAAGTCGCCGCGCACGCATGCCGAATATCCGGTCGCGACCAGCATCACGACCGGGGCCACGCGCTGGCAGCTCGATCCCCTGCAGCAGGACCAGGAACTCGATTCGCGCCGTTCGACCGGGGCCGTCTACTGGGAGGGCGCGGTCAGCGTCGCGCGCGACGGCGTGCCGGCCGGCCGCGGCTACCTCGAGATGACCGGCTACGTGCGCGACATGAAACTATGAACACAGAGACAGAACAACAACAAGCACCACGATGAGCAAGCCTTCCCCCAGCAGCACCGCATCCACGAACCAGGCCGCCGCCCCGGCCAAGGGCAGCCTGGCCGCCTTCAAGGGCCTGTTGCCCTTCCTGCGTCCCTATCGCCGCCAGTTCGCCCTGGCCGGCATCGCCCTGCTGTTCGCGGCCGGCGCCACGCTCGCCATTCCCGCTGCCTTCAAGCAGATGATCGACCTCGGCTTCGGCGCGGCCGCCGGCGCGCACAGCATCCGCAACGTCGACGCCACCTTCCTGGCCCTGTTCGCGGTCGCCGCCGTGCTCGGGATCGCGACCGCGGCGCGCTTCTACATGGTGTCCTGGCTGGGCGAGCGCGTCACCGCCGACATCCGCAGCGCCGTCTACAGCCACGTCGTGCACCAGAGCCCCGAGTTCTTCGAGACCACCCAGACCGGCGAAGTGCTGTCGCGCCTGACCACCGACACCACCCTGATCCAGACCGTGGTCGGCACCAGCATCTCGCTCGCGCTGCGCAACACCCTGCTGTTCCTGGGCGGCCTGGTGATGCTGTTCGTGACCAGCGCCAAGCTGACCGCCATCATCCTTGGCCTGCTGGTCGCGGTGATCGTGCCGATCGTGCTGTTCGGGCGCCGCGTGCGCAAACTCTCGCGCGATTCGCAGGACCGCATCGCCGACGCCTCGGCCCTGGCCGGCGAGATCCTGAACGCCATGCCGACCGTTCAGGCGTATACCCACGAGAAGATGGAAGCGACGCGCTTCGGGACCTCGGTCGAAGGGGCGTTCGCGGCCGCCATGCAGCGCATCCGCGCGCGCGCCTTCCTCACCATGCTGGCCATCGTGCTGGTGTTCGGCACCATCGTCTTCGTGCTCTGGCTGGGCGCGCACGCGGTCCTGCAGGGCACCATGACCGGCGGCGACCTCGGCCAGTTCATCCTGTACGCTTCGATCGTGGCCGGCTCGATCGGCGCGCTGTCGGAAGTGATGGGCGAAGCCCAGCGCGCCGCCGGCGCCACCGAGCGCCTGCTCGAACTGCTGGCGGCCAGGTCCAGCATCCGCAACCCGGCCCATCCCCGCGCGCTGCCTGCACGCGTCGGCAGCGGCGGCGGCGCCGCGCTCGCCCTGCGCGACCTGACCTTCGCCTACCCGTCGCGCCAGGACAGCGCCGCCCTGTCCCACGTCTCGCTCGACATCAAGCCCGGCGAGACGGTCGCCGTGGTCGGCCCCTCGGGCGCCGGCAAGACCACGCTGTTCCAGCTGCTGCTGCGTTACTACGACCCGCAGGCCGGCGCCATCCTGCTGGACGGCGTCGACATCCGCGACCTCGACCTGCACGTGCTGCGCGGCGCAATCGGCATCGTCCCCCAGGACACCGTGATCTTCTCCGCCGACGCGATGGAAAACATCCGCTACGGCCGCCCCGAGGCCAGCGACGAGGAAGTGATCAAGGCAGCAAAGATGGCCGCCGCCCACGAGTTCATCGAGCGCCTGCCCCAGGGCTACCGCTCCTTCCTCGGCGAGCGCGGCGTGCGCCTGTCGGGCGGCCAGCGCCAGCGCATCGCGATCGCGCGCGCCCTGCTGAAGAATCCGCCGCTGCTGCTGCTGGACGAAGCCACCAGTGCGCTCGACGCCGAATCCGAGCGCCTGGTCCAGGGCGCGCTGGAAGCGGCGATGGTCGGGCGCACCACGGTCATCATCGCCCACCGGCTGGCCACCGTGCAGCGTGCCGACCGCATCGTCGTCATGGAGGACGGCCGCGTGGTCGAGACCGGCACCCACGCCTCGCTGGTGGCCCACGGCGGCATCTACGCCAAGCTGGCGGCCTTGCAGTTCCACCACGTTCACCTTGAACATTGAACATTACACATTGAACATCGATCGGCGGCAAATGCAACAGCTTGACGTGCCGCTCGGCAACATTTGTTGTTACGTGACATAACCTCGCGTTATGATGTTCGTTCGAAGCGGCATTCCTTTCTAGCGAACATGTTCAACAACAAACTGCATACCGCCCACTGGAGCGTCGGCTCCAGGATCAGCGTGTTTTCCTTCGCCCTGGTCGGCGCCGTCCTCGCGGCCCTGATCGTGACGATTTCCATGACCACCTCGTCCATACTCGAGGAACGCTCCCATCGCAGCATGGACGGCGAGCTGCGCGGCGTCGTCAACACGGTCGAGCTGTTCAACAAGACCGTGTCGAACACGGCGGTCAGCTTCGGCAAGATCTTCGCCGCCGATTTCCCGGGCGCTTTCGAGCTCGACACCGCGAACCCCGTCGACATCGGCGGCAAGTCGGTGCCGCCCCTGAAGAACGGCGGCCGGGCACTGAACCTCGACTTCAGCGCGCCCGACCGCTTCACCGCCGAGACCGGCGGCAACGCCACCATCTTCGCCGCCAGCGGCGAGGATTTCGTGCGCGTGACCACCTCGGTGAAGAAGGAAAACGGCGAGCGCGCGGTCGGCACCCAGCTCGACCGCGCCAGCCCGGCCTACGCCGCCCTGAAGGGCGGCAAGGTCTACGTCGGCCTGACGACGCTGTTCGGCAAGCCCTTCATTACCCAATACGAGCCGGTGCGCGACGCCGCCGGCAAGGTGGTCGGCGCCCTTTACGTCGGCATCGACATCAGCCGCGACGTCGACTTCCTGAAGGAACGCATCCGCGCGATCAAGGTCGGCGACACCGGCTACTTCTACATCCTGAATGCCGCGCCGGGCAAGAACTTCGGCGACTTCGTCATCCATCCGTTCCAGGAAGGCAAGAACGCGCTCGACAGCCGCTCCAACGACGGCCGCCCCTTCATCCGCGAGATGCTGGAGACGAAGAACGGCAGCATCGCCTACGACTGGAAGAACGAGGGCGAAGCGCAGGCGCGCGAGAAGTTCGCCGTGTACACCTGGTTCAAGGACTGGAACTGGGTCATCGCCGGCGGCACCTATGTCGACGAGATCACGCGCGAAGCCACCACCCTGCGCAACCGTAACATCGCATTCGGCCTGGTGGCCCTGGTTGCCTTCGCGGCGGCCCTGTACGCCTTCGTGCGGCGCGCGGTCACCCGTCCGCTGGCCGAGGCGCGCGACGCCGCCATGCGCATCGCCGGGGGCGACCTGACGGTGCGCGTGGCCAGCCGCGGCCAGGACGAGATCGGCCGCCTGATGGAAGCCATGAACGGCATCAGCAGCAAGCTCTCCTCGGTGGTCGGCAACGTGCGCGACGGCGCCGAGCAGATCGCCAACGCCTCGCAGGAAATCTCGACCGGCAACCTCGACCTGTGCATGCGCACCGAGCACCAGGCCTCGAACCTGGCCACCACCGCGTCCTCGATGGGCGAACTGACCGAAACCGTGCGCCAGAACGCCGAGCGTGCGCGCCAGGCCAACGAGCTTGCGCGCAGCGCGTCGAGCGTCGCGCACAAGGGCGGCAGTATGGTGGCCCAGGTGGTCGACACCATGGACGCGATCAACCAGGCCTCGCGCAAGATCGGTGACATCACCGGCGTGATCGACGGCATCGCCTTCCAGACCAACATCCTGGCGCTGAACGCGGCGGTCGAAGCGGCGCGCGCCGGCGAACAGGGCCGCGGTTTCGCGGTCGTCGCATCCGAAGTGCGCAACCTGGCCCAGCGCAGCGCTGCCGCCGCCAAGGAGATCAAGGGCCTGATCGCGGCCTCCAGCAGCGAGGTGCAAGCCGGCAGCAAGCTGGTGAGCGAAGCCGGCGCCACCATGGACGAGGTGCTCGCCAGCGTGGCCCGTGTCACCGACATCATGGCCGACATCAGCGCCGCCAGCATGGAGCAAAGCAGCGGCATCGAGCAGATCAACCGCGCGATGGGCGAGATGGACGAGTCGACCCAGCAGAACGCCGCCCTGGTCGAGGAAGCCAGCGCCGCCGCCCAGGCCATGCAGGACCAGGCCGCGCAACTGGCGCGTGCCGTGCGCTTGTTCAGGCTGGACGAGGTGGCCGGCGGCGCCCTGGCTGCGCCTGCAGGCCGTCCGGCACTGACCAACGAGTGATTCACGTAGGGTGGGCACTTGTGCCCACGCGGTCTCACCACGTGCGACCACGGAACGTCAACCATACCGGACTGACGAAACGGCCGGGTGAGACAGGGGTCCATACCCCGTGGGTACGAGTACCCACCCTATCAAGGCTCCCCGCTCCGGTGTAAACTCGGCACGCTATTACCGGAGCCTCTCTTGACCGATCCTACCCTGATCCGCCGCTGCCACACCGTCTTTCCCGGCCACCGCGCCCGCCGTCCTGCCGAGATCTACGCCGCCATGGCTGCCTGGTGCGAAGCCAACGACATCGAGCACGACGTCTACGGCAACGGCGAGCTGATCCAATCCTTCGAAAGGAAGATCGCCGCCCTGCTCGGCTTCGAGGCCGCGGTGTTCTGCATCAGCGGCACCATGACCCAGGTCACCGCGCTGCGCCTGGCCAGCCAGGACCGCGCCGGCGCCCCGGTCGCGTTGCACCCGACTTCCCACATCTTCGTGCACGAGCGCTCGAACCACGAACTGCTCGGCCACTTCGCCGCGCTGCGCGTGGGCGACCCGCAACGGCCATTCACGGTGGCGGATCTCAACGCCATTCCCGACCGCCTGGGCGCCGTCGGCCTGGAGCTCCCGATGCGCGAGGTCGGCGGCCAGGTGCCGTCGTGGAACGAACTCGAGGCGATCAAGGCCCACTGCAAGGCGCGCGGCGTCCACCTGCACATGGACGGCGCACGCCTGTGGGAAGCGGCCGCCGGCTACGGCAAGCCGGTGGCCGAGATCGCATCCGGCTTCGATTCCGTCTACGTCTCGCTGTACAAGGGCGTGGGCGGCCTCGGCGGCGCGATGCTGGCCGGCAGCCATGACTTCGTCGCGCGCGCCTCGGAATGGTTCAGGCGCCAGGGCGGCAACGTGATCCACCGCTCGCCCTACGTGGTCGCCGCGGCCATGCAGTTCGATGCGCGCCTCAAAGCCATGCCCGAGTACTTCAGCCGCACGCAGTTCCTCTACGAGGCGCTGCGCGCGCACCCGCAGATCCGCGTCAATCCGGCGCGGCCGGCGGCCAACATGCTGCACCTGCACTTGCCGGTGAGCCGCGAACGCGCGCTGGCGATCCGCGACGCGCTGGCGGAGGAGCACGGCATCTGGCTGTTCAACCGCGTCAGCCACGGCGTGCTGCCTGAGACGAGCTGGTTCGAACTGTACGTCGGCGACAACCTGCTCGCCGCCTCCGACGAGCAGGTGCGCGCGGCCCTGGAACGATTCGCAGCGGCACTGCGCGCGCCTGCATAAGTTACAATGGCGGGTTTTCACCAGAAGGACCACAATGCGCCAATACCTCGACTTCATGCGCCATGTGAAAGAGCACGGCGCGCTCAAGACCGACCGCACCGGGACGGGCACGCTCTCCGTGTTCGGCCACCAGATGCGCTTCGACCTGCAGGAAGGTTTTCCGCTGGTGACCACCAAGAAGGTGCACCTGAAGTCGATCATCCATGAACTGATCTGGTTCCTCCAGGGCTCGACCAACATCGGCTACCTGAAGGAAAACGGCGTCTCGATCTGGGACGAATGGGCCGACACCAACGGCGACCTCGGCCCCATCTACGGCTACCAGTGGCGCAACTGGCCGACTCCGAGCGGCGAGCACATCGACCAGATCAGCCAGGTCATGGCGCAGATCAGGAACACCCCGGACTCGCGCCGCATGATCGTCTCGGCCTGGAACGTGGCCGACGTGCCGCAGATGAAGCTGCCGCCCTGCCACGCCCTGTTCCAGTTCTACNNGGCTGCAGGAGCGCGGGATCTCCATCTGGGACGAGTGGGCGGATGCGGACGGCGAGCTCGGACCCGTCTACGGCCACCAGTGGCGGTCCTGGCCCACCCCTGACGGCCGCCAGGTCGACCAGATCGGTCAGGTGATCGCGTCGCTGCGCAGCAACCCCGACTCGCTGCGCCACATCGTCTCCGCCTGGAACGTCGCGGACGTCGACCGCATGGCCCTGCCGCCCTGCCACACGATGTTCCAGTTCTACGTCGCCGAGGGGCGGCTGTCCTGCCAGCTCTACCAGCGCAGCGCCGACATCTTCCTCGGCGTGCCCTTCAACATCGCCTCCTACGCGCTGCTGACCCACATGATGGCCCAGCAGGCCGGCCTGGAAGTCGGCGACTTCGTCTGGACCGGCGGCGACTGCCACCTGTACTCGAACCACCTGGAGCAGGCCGCACTGCAGCTCTCGCGCGAGCCGCTGCCGCTGCCGAAACTGGTCATCAAGCGCAAGCCGGACTCGCTGTTCGACTACCGTTTCGAGGACTTCGAGATCGTCGATTACCAGTCGCACCCGGCGATCAAGGCGCCGGTGGCGGTGTAGGCAGCCATCCCGTGAGCGGCGCGCTCAAGGGCCTGGCGCTGCGCGCCGCCGGCTCCCCGCGCCGCGAGGCCGTGGACAGCGCCC
>DOUW01000265.1 GCA_003520365.1 Massilia sp. | reverse complement strand
GGCGGTGCACGTGGCCGGCTGGTCGCGCGACGAGGTACGGCGCACCCTGAAGATCCGCGCCGCCGTGCTGGAGGACGATCCCCTCGCCGCGGCCTACGGTGGCGCACCCTGGGAGCCCTGGCCGCCGGCGCTGGCCTGCGAGCGCTTCCTGGCCGAGCTGGAGCGATTGAGGCGGCTCGTCGGGGAAGAGGAAGTGTCGTAAATTACCAGACGAAGCCACTGTTGTTTTTCTTAGCAACAGGACAATTTTTGATTTGACCACGCCTGTGCTTGCCTCCATACTTCTTTACCAGCGGACGTGCTTGATTAGAGTTCATTGAATCGCCGCCATTTCCACGATGGAATGCGAAGTTCATATGGCGGCGCCACATGACGAAAAGCCCAGTTTTTTATAGCCTGATCTGGTCGGTCGTAAAAAACTGGGGCGGTCGCTTCACTTCCCTGATCGTCTTCGCTCTCCTGACCCGCCTGCTCGACGCTCATGACATCGGCGCGGTCGCGTTCGTGGCGGCAATCATCACCATCCTCAGCGCGGTCGCCGAAATGGGCCTGGCCGAGTATTTGATCTACAAGGAAGATACGCCAGCGGCGCGCAACCAGATCTTCTGGTTCCAGATCTACGTGACCCTTGCCATGTACATACTGTTGGCGCTGGCGGGTCCCCCCTTACTCCACAGTATGGCCAGGCACGATGCCGCCAACATGCTGCCCTACCTGGGCCTGGTGTTGCCCCTGGTTGCGCTTAGTTCGGTGCAGGATGCCATCCAGCGCGCCGCCCTGCAATTCAGGGCGATCGCCATCCGCTCCCTGATCGGCATGGTCGCGGGCGGCGTCGTTGGGGTGACGCTGGCCGCCTCCGGCGCCGGCATGTGGAGCCTGGTATTCAAGCACTTGACCGAGATGGTGGTCATGGCCGCGATCATGTGGAGGACGAGCAACTGGCGTCCGGACTGGGGCTGCGACTGGCGGGGCTTTCGGAAGGTATTCAACTACACCCGCTACATGGCGGGGAGCCGCCTGCTCGATGTGTTCACCGCCAACGTCGACGAGCTGATCGTCGGGCTGGCGATGGGCCAGCAGCAGCTCGGCTTCTATTCCATTGGCAAGAAACTCTACACCATCAGTATCGAACTGCTCGGCGGTACCGCCGGCTACATTGCCGGGCCCCTGCTCGCCAGGGCCAACGGCAACGCCACCGTCCTGTGGAACATGTTTGTGCAGGCGATCCGGTATGGCAGTTACCTGATCGTGCCGCTGTACGCGGCCTTGTATTTCTTTGCGCCTGTCGTCATTCCTCTGCTGTTCGGGCAGCAATGGGCCGGCGCGGTCTGGATCCTGCAAAGTTTCTGCTTCGTTGGCATGCTTTTTCCATTTCATCAATTTACCTGGCCGATGCTCATGGTGGCAGGCGATGCGGCCGACAGTTTCCGCTATGCGCTGATCCGCAACCTGGGCGGACTGGCCATCCTGGCGGTCGCCGCCTTCCTGAGTTGGGAAGCTTTCGTGCTGGCCCAGGCGGTACGCAGCGTCTTCACGATTGGCACAGGCTGGCTGTACCTGCGCCGCGTCATCGCTTTCCGCTATGCGGAGCTGGGCATGGCGCTGCTGCCGGGGCTGCTGGCCGCTGGCGCCGTGGGCGCCACGTTCGTCCTGCTCGCCTGGACCATCGGCCAGCGCTTCATCGTGCAGGCAAGCGGCGTGACCCTGGTGCTGGGCCTGACCTACCTCCTGATGCTGGCGCAATTACGACGAGTGAGGAGCTGACATGACACAAGAGCACGCGATGTCGTTTCCAGGGCATCAGGGCGTAGCCGAGGGCAGCGCGTTCGCCGGCTGTGCGCACCAGCCTGAAACCACCCGGCACGTCGTCATCGCCACCTGGTTCTACGAGGAGCAACCCGGCTACCTCGATTTCAGGTACCGCATCTGCGCCCTTGCGACCCGCTATCGTGTGACGCTGCTGCTGCGTCATGCGTTCTTCGAGCAGGAGTTTGCCGACCTGCCGCTCGAGATCCAGGTGATCAGCACCGCAGGCACGGGCATGCGCGAACAGTACGATTACATGCGGGCGTGTGCCCGCTTCTGCCGCGGCCGGTCGGCCGATCTCGTGGTACTGCTGGGCTCGCAGCTCGCGATCACCGCCTGGCTGCTGCGCGGCCTGCCGACACTCCTGTACTGGAACGAGCACCCATCCCACTTCTTCTCCCAGGAACACCGCGGCCTGCTACGGCGGCTGGTGTCGAAAGCGCTGCTGAAACTGAGCTACGCCGGCGCCGACCGCGTCGCGGCCGTCATGCCGATCGGGGAAGCGCACTTCCAGGACCTTGCCGACCACGGCGTCGCCGCGCGTCGCCTCGCACTCCTGTACATGGGCGTCGAAGACCGCTTCGGCGTTCTGGCGCAGGTCAGGCGCAGCGGCCAGCTGCGCCTGATCTACACCGGCACCGTCATGCGCGAACGCGGGCGCGATGTCATGCTCGACGGACTGGCGCTGGCGCGCGGGCGGGGCCTGGACGCCGCCCTGACCATCGTCGGCGCGAGCGACGCGCAGTTGGCCTACTGCCTGCAGCGCGCGGTCGAGCTC
Organism: Massilia sp.; assembly: GCA_003520365.1. Lineage (GTDB taxonomy): Bacteria > Pseudomonadota > Gammaproteobacteria > Burkholderiales > Burkholderiaceae_D > Telluria > Telluria haematophila. The sequence goes on along the minus strand of DOUW01000265.1, from coordinate 15,240 downwards.
GGCATTGCCGACGCCGTGCGCATCGTCGGGCGGGTTCCCGGCAGCGAGATTCCAGCCTACCTGGCCGATGCCGACGTCGGCATCTGCATCTGGGAGGATCGCTTGTGGTGGCGTTTCAATCCGCCGACCAAGCTGTTCGAATACTTGGTTGCCGGATTGCCTGTGCTCGGCAGCCGCATTCGCACCCATTCCGATTACATCATCCACGGCGACAACGGCTGGATCTTCGACTACGACAAGGAAGCGTTCGCCGCCGCCATCGCTACCGTGGTCCAGGAACGCGCACGCTTGCAGGAAGTAGCGCGGGCAGCGCGCCTCTCGGGCAAGCGCTACTTGTGGTCGGCGATCGAGCCGCGCTTCCTCGAGCTGGTTGAACATGCCATGGCAGACCGGGCGGCGACGCGATGAGGCGTTCGCCCCGTCCGCCGCCCGCGCCCATCGCTGTCGAGTCGGCGTCGCCCATCTCGACACCGGCGCAACGCCTCGGCTTTATCGAGTCATGTTTGAATCCTTGAACGGCTTGAACACATGCGCAACCCTCATCTCGTGGCCCTGATCGTCCTGGCTGCAATCGTGCTGTACGCAGGCAGGATCGTCCTGTTGGCGATCGGTTCAGCCCTGTACGTCTACTTATGGCCTGGCCTGATCGCACAAAAAAAAGGCCGCCCTGACGCGCGAGAATACTTTCTTGCTTGCGCGCTGGGCGGCTGGCTGGTCATTCCCTGGTTGATCGCACTGGGATACGCATTGGCGGCGCCCAAGCTCGACCGTGAAATGCCGGCATTGCCGCGGCCATGACGACGACCGCGACCCGGCTTATTTCAGCGGAGGCGGGTTGTTGCGCATCTCGGTCATGCTGGCCCCGAGATTCTTGTTGGGCACGAGCAGCGTGGCCGTACGCCAGGAGTTGGTGGCAAGAACGTAACGCCCGCTACCGATACCCGGGGCATAACCGAGACTCCAGTCCTGGCCCTTGCCGGGATAATAGTCGGCGCCAGCATTGACTACATAACGGGCCTTGGCGCGGTCGTCCGCCTTCTTCGGATTGTCAACGACGAGGCGGAAGTCCATGGCCACAAAGACGGCGCGGACGTCACGTGGATCGCTGAGCGTGTACGACGTGCCATAGCCGTGGTGGAAATTCGGATATTTCGGCTTGATCGCATAGCCGCCGTCGGCTTCCTTGCGGGCGCCGGAGATCCGCATGTCGCCGACATAGTTGAACGGGTACGTCCACAAGTCAGTGTAGGGCGCCACGACCGAATTCGTGCGGGTCCAGCGGCCCGTCTTGCTGGACAGGACATACATGCGCAGGTTACGCACCTCGACGCGCGAATTGGTGGCTTTGTTTCCCTGCGCTTCGAACGCCGTGTACCAGGTCAACGCCTCGTAGCACCAGTCGGGACGATTGCCCGTCCACCAGGTCGGCAGCGATGCGCCGCTCGGCTCGTACTGGATCATGTTGGGACGGTACTGCCAGTCGTACGTCGGGTTGATCGGAATGGCTTCATTGGCAAGTGACATGTCCTTGATGACAGTATCGATGGTGTAAGCCGGCGTAGCAGCCTGCGCTGCCATGACTGTAAAGATCCCGCTGGCGAACAACGGAGCGAACTTGTAAAAAGACTTCATCAATTTCCCTTTTTGCCATGACCACACAGTCCGGGCTTGCCTGGACTCCTGGTCACAACCATAAAAGCGCGTGTCAATGCGCTAATAACAATTGTCAGCACAACAAGAACATTTCCTTACCGCACTGGTTGACAGGGGGCAGTATATGTTCAAAATTCCGAGCGTCAATATTCTTTACGGAATTTATTTTCGCCGGTTGTACTTAACATAAGGAATTGATGACTTATATCAACAAGATTGATACCAATAAACGACAATCTCCTGCTGTGTAAATATCCCTTCACATTCAGTAACTTAGTCTTCCTGACTGTTACTTGCGCCACGTCCATGCTGTGCGCCGCACGCCGATCACGAAAGCCAGATACTCATAAGCAACATCTAATGCTTGCGGCCTACCGGTTGGCCGTTACGCTTATCTCCATGGAATAACTTGCAATAAAGAGCAACCGAGTAGTATTTAGAACGTGAACTCGGCCGTTTAAATCAGTAAGGGAAAAAAGGCATTTTGCTGGAAAGAAGCGTGCCGCGCGCCCTCTGCTGTACCACCTGCTCTGCCCTCGCCGCGGCTGCAGGCGCGGACACGGCGTTGCTTCACACCGTCCCTTACGAACATTTCCTTAACGGAAAAGAGAAACTCTACCGTTCAGATTTTCGCTGGCGGCCAGATCAGCCAGGTGCATGCTTTATGAAAAACACGATGCACTACCAGTTATGCCAGATAGCCTGTAATCCATTCTTTTGAGAAATATTTTTTGTGACAATTTCGTCAGCCAATTTCTATTATTTTCGCCTCATAAAGATTATTTTATAGAAACCCTACTTTCCAATAATTAAATATCTTTGTAAACTTTGTTGCATTGGTATTTCGTCGTATCCTGCATGCCCTGATGACGCATGTGGCAAATATTATTTGGTTGTCCTACATCCAGCTCGACATTTGTCCTTTTTTCCTATCAGACTTCTCCTACACTGCGCAACCAGTTGAAGAAAAATTTTTAACCCGTTGTATTCATGGCGGGTTAATCAATAACGTATTGACACCACCTTTTAGTAAATTAGAATTGATTTCTAGGTAATAGAACTAGATCAATTTCCTCCCCCAAGCCAACATCCCTCGCTAATCATCTCGTGGAGTCGTAATGAACGACAATATCTCGGTAATGGTGTTGGGCTTGCGAGGATTTCCTCAGGTCCAGGGAGGCGTGGAAACTCATGCCGAACACCTGTATACGGAATTGGCCAGGATGGGCTGCGAGGTCGAGGTCGTGGTACGCGGCAGCTACCAGCCGGCGTCCAATCCCGACGTCTGGAAAGGCATCCGCTTCACACGGCTGTGGGCACCGCGCCAGCGCGCCCTGGAAGCAATCGCCCATACCTTCGCGGGCGTCCTGTTGGCCGCATGGCGCCGTCCGGACGTGCTGCACATCCACGCAATCGGCCCTGCCTTGTTCACCCCGCTGGCGCGCCTGCTTGGATTGCGCGTCGTCGTGACGCACCATGGCCCGGACTATGACCGCCAGAAGTGGGGACGCGCGGCGCGCTTCGTCTTGCGCCTCGGCGAGCGCTTCGGCATGGGATGGTCGAGCGAACGGATCGTTATCTCGAAGCTGATCCGCTCGCTCGTGCGCGACAAGTACCAGCGCGGCAGCACCTTCATTCCGAACGGCGTCGAGCTGCCAGATAGCCCGCCTGGCACGCAGGCGATGCAGACCTTCGACCTGCAACCAGGGCGCTATGTCTTGCTGGTAAGCCGCCTGGTGCCAGAAAAGCGCCACCTCGACCTGATCGAGGCCTTCGCGCTGGCCGAAGTCAATGGCTGGAAGCTGGTGCTGGTAGGCGCGGCGGACCACCCTGACGAGTACATGCGCCGCGTGCTGCGCGCCGCGCGGCAGACACCGAACGTTGTCTGCACCGGCTTTCAATCCGGGCCGGGCCTGCGCGAGCTGTATGCACATGCCGGCCTGTTCGTGCTGCCTTCTTCGCACGAGGGACTGCCCATCGCCCTGCTCGAAGCGCTGAGCCATGGCCTGCCCGCCATCGCCAGCGACATCCCGGCCAATCGCGAACTGGGCCATCTCGGGGTCGAGTTCTATCCCGTGGGCGACGTCCGCAGCCTGGCCGGGCGGATGCGCGCGAGGATGCTGCGCGAACGCAGCGTGGCCGAAGCCGCCGCCGTACAGCAGCGCGTCGCCGAGTCCTACTGCTGGAAGCACATCGCAAGCGAGACACGCGCCGTGTATGCCCGGATCCTCGGCAGGGCTGCCGCCCCCAGAAGGCCGCTGATCCACAACGAAGGCGTCGACCTGTCCGAACAATAACCAGCTCCAGGCGGAAGCCACCACCATGAATACGATGATTCGCGCGCCGCGCAACGGCGCGCAACAGGCGAGTCACGCCCGTTCTCGCCCCCCATCGTGCTGCAGCGACGTACAGCAACTTTCCGACAGTCTACGGGCGCGAGGTTTCCCCTGTCGATCGAACCGAGCTTGTCGTATGCGGATAGCGATTGAAGCATCGCGACGATCTCATCACCGCGTCGAATCCGGCGCTTTTTTGACCTTGACGAAGGAGCAGTCCATGAAATCCACGAAGCAATTACTTACAGCGATTGCACTGGCGGCGGCGGCCGTCACCGCAAGCGCTGCCGACTATGAATTGACCACCAACCTCAACCTGGTCAATACGAAGAACTTCGGCAACGCGTTCAACGGAACGGAGTATTACGGCAAGACCTTCCTGGACACCTACAACTTTGAGTTCCTGAGCCAGTCGGACTTAGACGCGGTCGTGACATCGATCGCTACCCGCAACATCTTCGACCTGAACATCACCTCGTTCGACCTGTACAACAGCGCCGGCCTGGTGCTCAACGGCTCGCAGGAAAACAGCGGCGGCCTGGACCTGTGGTTGCTCTCGGGACTGGCGCTAGACGGGGGCAAGTACTCGCTCAAGGTCGGCGGCAGCATCCTCGGCACCGCGGGTGGTTCCTATGGCGGGAATATCAACGTCTCCCCGGTTCCGGAACCCGAAACCTACGCCATGCTCGGCATCGGCCTGGCGGTCATCGGCTATGCGGGCCGCCGTCGCAAGGCCCGTCCACCGGCTGGCCAAGCCCCCGCCTGATGCGCGCAGGCCGGTCTGTCCTGGAAAGTTAGTCGCAGTCCATTACGAAATCTTATAACTAGCAGGCCAGGAACTGGCTTTGAAGAAAAGAGCCGGATCCTGGCCAACAACGATTCAGCAGAGTCCTATCCAGTGCTCGAGCCGAAGGGATCGCCCCAGCTTGAGGGGCCCGGTAACCAGGGCCGACAACAGAATCCAAAACAGAAATCCTTATGCCAACTGTACAACTGGACGCGAACAGACATGAACAACTTATTCGAACAAACCGTCGAGGTAGCGGAAGACGAACCAGAGCCGCGGGTCAGCGCAGCCGAGCCACAAGCTGCGGCCGCCAGGCACCGGCATCCAGAACATTCCGGAAAGCATAAGCTCCCGGTCCTGATGAATGCACTCAGACTCGCCGACATCGGTGTCCTGCTGCTGGCGGGGTTCGGCGGCTACTACCTGCGTTTCGGCTATGTCGCCCCCGTGCTGCCCGAAAGCCATCTTTTCATCTACCTGAGCACGCTCCTGACCGTGGTGTCGCTGCACGTTGCGCAGGCCTACGATATGCGTTCGATCGCGACGCCAAGCACATTGCTCAGTTCGCTGTTGGCCGGCAGCGCCGCCGCCCTGCTCCTGATGCTGTTCTGCGGCTACCTGTCGGGCACCCTGCATTTCTATTCGAGGGCGTGGCTCGGCTTCAGCATCGGGGCAGCCGCCATCCTGCTCCTGCTGAACCGGATCGTCGTGATCCGCCATATCCGCAACGCGGCCCGCGGCAACAGGCTGACCGAATCGGTCGTCGTCGTCGGCGCCAACGAACACGCCGAGAAAATGCTGGCGGCCATACAGGGAGTGCCGCACAGCGCCATCTTGCCGGGCAAGGTCGATATCCTGGGCGTGTTCGACGACCGGATACAGCGCGAAGTCCCGGCCTCCTTACGCTCGAAAATGCTCGGCTCGACGGATGCGATGCTGCACTTCATTCGCCGCAATCATGTCGACCGGGTCGTCGTCGCCCTGCCATGGGTGGCATCGGACCGTATCGACAGTCTGCTCAGGAAGCTGCGCACCGTGCCCGTCCAGATCGACCTGGTTCCCAGCGACATGATCTGGCAATTTTCCGGAATTAACATGGAAAGACTGGGATGCATGCCGGTCGTGACCATCGCCAATGGCCGGGTCATCAAGCAGATGGGCGCGGCCAAACGCATCGAGGATCTCGCCATATCCAGTTCGCTGCTCCTGCTGCTGGGCCCTTTGCTCCTCCTGATTGCACTGGCGATCAAACTCGACAGCAAAGGTCCGGTCATCTTCAAGCAGCGGCGCCACGGTTTCAACAACGAAGTGTTCGAAGTCTACAAGTTCCGTTCGATGACCGCGGGCGCGCCGCCCAGTGGCAAGGTGATCCAGGCGGTACGCAATGATCCGCGTGTCACGCGCCTCGGCAAGTTGCTGCGCCGCACGAGCCTGGACGAGTTACCGCAACTGTTCAATGTTCTGCTAGGCAACATGTCGATTGTTGGTCCGCGTCCGCATGCCGTGGAGCACAACATCGAGTATGGCTCGATCATCTCGGAATACTTCGGGCGCCACAACGTCAAGCCGGGCATCACCGGCTGGGCCCAGATCAGCGGATTGCGCGGCGAAACCGATACGGTCGAAAAGATGCATCGCCGCGTCCAGTTCGACCTGCACTACATCGAGAACTGGTCGCTCGGATTCGACCTGAAGATCTTGCTGATGACCGCCGTCGCCGTCTGGACCGATCCGAATGCGTATTGACCGACAGTTTCCCGTGCACGCCGCACGCATCGCGGCGCTGGTCGCCGTCGGCTGCATGGCGGCCGGTGGCGCATGGGCCCAGGACAGCTTTATGCCTTATGTGGCCTATTCCATCGCCTATGACGACAACGTGTTCGGCCTACCGGACGACATCGATTACAAGGCCCTCGCAGGCCGCGCAAGCGGATCGGACACGGTGCGTACCGCCCACGCCGGCCTGAAGATGGACTACCGCCTGTCGCGCCAGCGTTTCGAAGCAAGTGCCGACTTCTCGCGCGCTGCCTACGCTTATTTCAAGGCGCTCGACCATAGCGGGCGCGACCTGCAGGCGACCTGGCACTGGCTGGCCGGAAAAGACTTCTCCGGCACCCTGGGCGCCAGCGAAGTGCGCGCGCTCAACCAGCTGACCAGCATCGACTCGCTCGAACGCAACCTGCGCCGTACCCGGCGCGGCCATGGCGACGGCGCGTGGTTGCTGACGCCGTCATGGCGCCTGCGCATGGGCGGCGCGAGCTTCCAGCTCGACCACGATCTCGCCAGCCAGCGCTTCGGGAACATCTCGGAAAAAACCTGGGAAACCGGCGTCGACTACCTGGCCCGCTCCGGCAACAGTATCGGGATTGTCGCCGGCCTGCTGAACGGTCGTTACCCTGAGCGGCGTACGGCCGACGGCGGCGCCGAACGCTACCGGCAACGCGACGCGAAATTCCGGATCGACTGGCGCTATTCCGGAAAGACGCGACTCGAGATGCTGCTCGGCTGGAGCGCGCGCAAGGCGCGCGGCGCACGCGTGGCCGATTTCAGCGGGCCCAGCGCACGCATCGAGGCGACATGGCAGCCATCGGGCAAGACCCTGGTCGAGGCTGGCCTCTGGCGCGAGGTCGCCGCCGCCGACGAGGTGCTGGCGTTCTATTCGCTGAACACGGGCGCGTCGCTGGCGCCGACCTGGCTGATCAGCGAAAAGACCTCGCTGCGCGCCGCGCTGCGCTACGAGCAGCGCGACTTCGAAGGTGCGCCCGTGCGCATCTCCGATACCAGCCGCAGCGCGACGCTCACGCTCAGCCACGCCCCCAGCCGGGCCCTGCGGTTTCAGCTATCGGCATTCGCATTCGACCGCAACAGCAATAACCGGGCGCAGCAGTATTCCCGGAAGGGGGCCTCTCTTCAGGCCCAGTACCAATTCTGACACCCGCAACATGTTCGATGAGACTTCCAGTTTACGGAAAATGATCATGAAAAAAACCAGCTCTCTTCATCTCGCCAGGCGCACCGCGGCAGCGGCCTGCTGCCTGCTCGCCCTCGCCGCCTGCGAACGGCGTCCGCCCACGCCAGGCGCCAACGCCCAATGGGTGGCCAAAGTCGACGACCACGAAATCACCGTGCACCAGGTAAATGCTGAACTGAGCGCCGCCGGCGCCGTCGGCCTCGCGACCGATTCGCCCGTCGCGCAGCGGCGCGCCGTCGAAGCCCTGGTCGATCGCCGCGTATTGGTCGATGCGGCGATGAAGGAGGATCTGCACCGCGATCCCGAAGTGGTCCAGGCGATCGAGAAAGCCAGGGAGCAGATCGTCGCCCAGGCCTATCTGCGCAAGGTCGTGGGCCAGCCGGTCAAGCCGACGCAGGCCGAGATCGACGACTATTTCGAGAAACATCCGGCGCTGTTCGCCCAGCGCAAGCAGTACGACATGCGCCACATCCTCGTCGATAACGCCCATTTCGACGACGAGATGAAGGCGCTGGTCAACAGGGCGCCATCGCTGGACGAGGTCGAGCGCGCGCTCGCCGCGAAAAACACCGGGTTTTCGCTGCAGCACAGCACACCCACGGGCGCCGACCTGCCGCCCGCCATCCGCGACAACATCGATGNNAGCGGCTCCCCCCCCCCCCCCGGGAAAAAAACGATGCGCTGGTGGGCGGCAAGCCGTTCGTGATCCGCACCGCTTCCGGTGTCCTGGTGGTGGCGCTCACCTACGTGAAGGATACGCCGCTCAGCAGGTCGGAAGCGTCCGCCGAGATCACGGACCAGCTGACGGGCGCGCGCGTACGCCAGGCGATCGCCGCGGAAGTCGAGCGCCTGCGGCGCCAGGCGCGGGTCGACTACCAGGACGGCTATGGCCCGGCCGCGGGCCGGAAAGCGTCGGCGAACGCCGCTTCCGCGCATATCGAGCAAGGCGTCGCCGGCTTGCGCTGATGGCGGCATTCCTGTTCATCCATCGGAGACCTCTGCCATGAAAACACTCTACCATTTCGCGACCGCCCTGTTCCTCACCATGACTGCCGCCCTCGCCGCCGCTGCCGACCTCCCGCTCGGCCGCGGCGACGTGCTCAAGATCAGTGTCTTCGGTAATCCCGACCTGAGCCTCGAAGCCAAGGTCGGCGAGTCCGGCGCCATCACGTTCCCCCTGATCGGCGAAGTCAGCGTCGAGGGCCTGGTTCCGGCCGAGGCCGAACGCACGATCGCCAGGCGGCTCGAGAGCGGCGGCTTCGTGCGCCGGCCCCAGGTCAACATCCAGGTATCTTCGTTCCAGAGCCAGCAGGTGTCCGTGCTCGGACTCGTGAACCGCCCGGGACGCTATCCGATGGACGGCAAGCGCACCCTGGTCGACATGCTCGCACTCGCCGGCGGCATCAGCCCCGAAGGCGGCGATACGGCGGTACTGGTCCGCAATCGCGCAGGTCAACCGTACAAGGAGGTGATCGACCTGCCCGACATGATGCACAGCGGCGACCTCCGGGTCAACGCCGAGCTGCAGGGCGGCGACATCATCTACGTCGAGCGTGCGCCGAAGTTCTACATCTATGGCGAAGTGCAGCGCCCCGGGGCCTACCGCCTCGAGAAGAACATGACGGTCATCCAGGCGCTGTCGGCCGGCGGCGGGTTGAATCCGCGCGGCACCGAACGCGGCGTGCGCATCAAGCGTCTCAACGGGCACGGCGGGCTCGACATCATTGACGCCGGCCATGGCGACGTGCTGCGACCGGACGATGTCGTGTTCGTCCGTGAGTCGCTGTTCTGACCTTCTTCATCTTCCACCAGCGAGTTTCTCCATGAACCTCAACCAGCTTCTGCTGATCCTCTACGCCCGGCGCAAGATCGTCCTCGGCACGCTATTGACGACCATGCTCACGACGCTCGTCCTGACGCTGGTCCTGCCGAAGACCTACGAGGCGAGCACGGCGCTCGTCATGAACTTCAAGGGCAGCGACCCGGTGACCGGCTCCACGATCCCGGCCCAGATGATGCCCGGCTACATGGCGACCCAGGTCGACATCATCCAGAGCAGGAGCGTGGCGACGGGTGTCGTCGAGCGCCTGCGGATGCAGGACGCGCCTGCGGTGCGGCGCAAATTCCAGGAAGAGCGCGAGGGGCGCGGCGACATCAAGGACTGGCTTGCCGGCATCCTGCTGAAAAACCTGTCGGTGGTGCCTTCGCGCGAGAGCAGCGTAATCGGCCTGAGCTACCAGGGAAGCGACCCGGAGTTCGCTGCCGCGGTGGCGAACGCGTTTGCCCAGGAATACAAGGAGACGGCGATCCGGTTACGGGTCCAGCCGCTGAAGGAGGCCACGGCCTACTTCAGCGAACAGATGGAAACCTTGCGCGCCAACCTTGAGCGCTCACAAAGCCGCCTCTCGAAGTTCCAGCAAGACCATGGCCTGGTCTCGGTCGATGTCCGCATGGACGTCGAAAACGCGCGCCTCAACGATTTGTCGAGCCAGCTCGTCGTGGTCCAGGGCCAGCTCGCCGACGCCGTCTCCCGGCAGCGCGAGGTCATGCGTGGGAATCCGGCGGACATCCCCGACGTTGTCGCCAATCCTTTGGTCCAGACCCTCGGCGCCCAGCTCTCCCAGGCCGAGGCGCGCTTCGCCGAGATCGACAGCAGGCTGGCCGCCAACAATCCGCTCCACCAGAGCGCGAAGGCCGAGGTCGACAAGATCCGCGCGGCGCTCGCGGCCCAGGTGCGCACGGCCTCGAACAGCGTGACCTCGGGCGCCACGATCCTGCGCAACCGCGAGGCGGGGATCGTGGCCGCGCTGCAGGACCAGAAGGCGAAGGTCCTTGAACTGAACCGCACGCGCGATGAGCTGGCCGTGCTCACGCGCGACCTGGAAAACGCACAACGGGCCTATGACGCGCTGCTCGGCCGCTTCAACCAGACCAGCCTCGAAGGACAGTCGAACCAGGCCGACGTGGCAGTGCTAAGTCCAGCCCTGGCGCCCGTGTCGCCCTCGAGCCCGCGGCTATCGCTGAACCTGGCCCTGGCGCTGATGCTTGGCCTGCTGCTCGGTGCCGGCGCCGCTATCGTGATCGAGATGCTGGACCGGCGTGTCCGCTCGCACGCGGACCTGATTGCGGATGACCTTCCTTTCCTCGGCCAGGTAGCGATCGGCGCCAGCCAGGCCGATACCCAGGGCACGCCGGTCCTGTCATGGACGCGCCGGGTCATCACGGGAGGATGAATATGAACGTCGTCAACAAACCCTTGTCCAGGCGCGGTTCCGATTTCAGCCAGCCCGTTGCCGAGCGCACCATCGGCATGCTGCTGGTCGAGGCCGGGAAGATCGGCGCCGAAGACGCCGAGCGCATCCTGCTGCACCAGAAGTTGCGCAGCATCCGCTTCGGCGAAGCCGCCATCGAGCTCGGCCTGGTCGAGGCGGAGGACATCCGCCAGGTGCTCGCCAAGCAGTTCCAGTACCCTTATCTGCGCACGGGTGAATCGGCGTTCACGGACCGCCTGATCGCGGCGTACCAGCCCTTCAGCCCCGAAGTGGAAGCCCTGCGCGCGCTGCGCAGCCAGTTGATGCTGCGCTGGTTCAGCGCCAGCCGCCGCGGCCTGGCCGTGGTAGGCGTCGGCGCGGGCAGTGGCGCCGCGGCCATGCTGGCGGCCAACCTGGCGGTCGTGTTTTCCCAGCTCGGCGAGCAGACCCTGCTCATGGATTGCGATCTGCGCGCGCCGAGCGCACACGACACCTTCAGGCTCGGCGGCAGGCCCGGCCTGTCGGACGTGCTGGGCAGGCGCCACGCGGGCGATGCGATCCAGCGGATCGCGCCCTTTGTCGACCTGTCGGTGCTTCCCTCGGGCACGCAGGCGCCGAATCCGCTCGAGCTGCTCAACCGCTCCTCCTTCCAGGAACTGTGCGTGCAGGTCATGTCGCGCTTCGACGTGGTGCTGTGCACGACGCCGCCGACGGCCGTCGGCAGTGACTGCTTCACGATCGCGTCCCGGGTCGGCGCCGCCCTCCTGGTCGCGACCAGGAACGCGACGCGCCAGAGCGACCTGCATGCCGCGGCCGCCCAGCTCAGGCAAGGCGGCGTGACCCTGGTCGGCAGCGTATTGGCGGAGGCATGATGCGCGCCGCATCCCCGTTCCTGCCGGCGCCGTGGATCGCGGCGATCCGGTCGAACATCCCGACCTGGATGCCCTTCTGGACCGGCCTGGTGCTGCTGTACGTGCCGACGCTGCTCGATCTGGTCCGCGGCCATTGGCGCAACGACGACCAGGCGCATGGACCGCTGATACTCGGCCTGGCGTTGTGGATGATGTGGCGTAACTGGCCGCCTGCCTCCTCCGGCGAGCGTGGCAGCCCGGCACCGGGCTGGGCGATGGTGGCGACCGGGCTGCTGGCCTACGTGGCTGGCCGTTCGCAGTCGATCCTGATTCTCGAAATCGGTTCGGCGATCTGGCTGCTGGCGGGAATCATCGCTATCCAGCGCGGCCTTGCAGTCGTGCGCAAGCTCTGGTTCGCCTTCTTCCTGCTGTGCTTCCTGCTGCCGATGCCGGGCAGCGTCGTCGCCATGATCACCCTGCCGATGAAGCTGATGGTCTCCTTCCTGACCGAACACATCCTCTACGCGGCCGGCTATCCGATCTCGCGCAACGGCGTGCTGCTCCAGATCGGCTATTACCAGCTGCTGGTGGCCGACGCCTGCGCCGGGCTGCAAACCGTGCTCACCCTGGAAGCGATGGGTCTGCTGTACATGAACGTGGTGCGCTATTCGTCGCCTCTACGCAATATCGTACTCGCCCTGTGCATCGTGCCGATCTCCCTGCTCGCCAACGTCATCCGCGTCGTGGCGCTGACGCTGGTCACCTACTACATCGGCGACGAAGCCGGCCAGGGCTTCCTGCACGGTTTCGCCGGCCTGGTCCTGTTCGCCTCCGCCCTGGTCCTGATCATCGGTCTCGACAGCGCCCTGCGCATGATCGCCCCCGGCCCGCGCGCGCACCGGGTGTCCACAGGGAGTACGCCATGACCGCGCGCCCGAAGCGCAACGGCATGCTGGCGCTGCTGCTGATGGCGCTGGCCGCGCTGCTGGCCAGGGTGGCCGCGCCGAATGCGATGCTGGCCGATACCCGCGCCCGCCTTGCGCTCGACGCCGTGGTACCGGAATCCTTCGGCGCGTGGCGGCTGGACCGGTCGGCATCCACCGTCCTGGTCGAGCCGGCGCTGCAGCGCGCCATCGACGCGGTCTATACCCAGACCCTGTCCCGTGTCTACGTCGACCCGCAGGGCGAACGCATCATGCTTGTCGTCGCCTATGGGCGGGACCAGTCCGACAGCTTCCAGGTCCACCTGCCCGAGGGCTGCTACCAGGGCCAGGGCTTCGCGGTCCACAGCTCCGCTCCCGGCTCCGTCGCGACCCCTTTCGGCGCCATCCCGGCCCAGCGCATGATCGCCGAACGCCAGGCCCGCCGCGAGGCCGTCACCTATTGGGTCGTGGTCGGCGACCGGCTCGGCGCAGGCGACTGGGAGCGCAAGAAGATCAAGCTCGCGTACGCCCTCGAGCGCACCGTGCCGGACGGCGTTCTGGTGCGGGTCTCGAGCATCGGATCCGATACCCGCGCCGCCTTCGTCGCTCAGCAGCGCTTCATCTCGGCCATGCTGGGCGCCGTGTCCGGGGACGGACGCCGCGCCCTGCTCGGCGAGGGTCGCCCATGAAGGTCCTGCCGCGCACCGCGGATACCGGGTCCGGCGTACCGGCGCGCCGGTCCGACCATCCTCCGCCGCTGCTGTCGGCGTGTGTCGCGCTGGCGCTGGGCGCGGCCGCGGTCCTGACCGGCATGATCGCCGCCACCGCGCACCCGCTGCTGATCGCCCTGGGCGCGGGCGCGATACTGAGCGCCCTGCTGCTGCTGTTTCCAAAGCTGAACATGTGGCTGGCGATCGTGCTCGGCCTGGGCAGCGGGACCCTGCTGTCCCTGGCCGGCGGCGTGGCTGGCAAGATGCAATGGGGGATCGTGCTGCTGTCGATGATCCTGTTCGTCCCCGTCCTACTGCATGCCCTGCCGCGCCCGCGCCTGCCGCTGTTCATGTGGCTCTACCTCGTCTACGTGCTGCTCTCGCTCGCCACGACGCTGCTGAACTGGAACGGCCCGGCCGCGCTGGTTGCCGGCGCCAAGCGCTATTACCAGTCCCTCGGCATCATGCTGGCGCTGGCCCTGGTTCCGCTGACGTGGAAGGACACGCGCCGCCTGCGCGTCAGCCTGCTGGGGATCGGGCTGCTGCAACTACCCTTCGTGCTGTACGAGGCCATCGTGCTGGTACCGATCCGCGCCAGCATGCGCTCGGACCAGGGCAGCGAAGTCACCGACGTCATCGCAGGAACGTTCGGCGCCAACATCCGCGGGGGCAGCCCCGGGGCCGAGATGGTGGCCTTCGTGCTGATCCTGATCGCCTTTGCCTGGGCCCGCTGGCGGGTGGGCCTGCTGTCGACCGGTAAGCTCATGGCCTTCATTGCCTTGATGCTGCCCTGCGTCACACTTGGCGAAGTGAAATTTGTCGTGTTCCTGTTTCCACTCGTGGCGCTGGTGCTCTACAAGGAAGATATCGTCGCCCGGCCCGGCCGCTTCGTTCCCGCCATGGTGCTGGCCGGTCTCGTGACCGCCGCTTTCGTCTATTTGTATTTCGGCTACTTCTCGCGCGGCGCCGTCGGCGACGGCTTCGACAGCATGTTGCGATACAACGTCGCGGAACAGGGCTATGGCCAGTTCCTGCTGAACCGTTCCAGTGCGCTGGATTTCTGGTGGGAGCGGCAAGGCTCGCATGACCCGGCCGGTTTTCTCCTCGGACATGGCCTCAGCAGTTCCTACTGGACGACCGATCCGAACGTGCCTTCGGGCGCGATCGGCGCGCGGTTTCCCTGGTACGGCATCGGCCTGACCGCCGCCTCGGCGCTCTTGTGGGACGTCGGCGTGCTCGGCGCACTGCTCTACCTCTCTGTCTTCCTGGTCGCCTTCCGCCAGGCGGGACGCCTGTACGCCCGCACGCAGGACGCGGAGACGCGTTGCACGCTGCTGGGAATCCAGGCCGCGCTGGCGGTGTTCGTCGCCTTTATTCCCTACAAGGATTCGATGCTGACCATCTTTCCTTTCCAGATCGTGATCGCGCTCGTGCTCGGCTTCCTGGCCCAGATCCTCAGGAATCCGGACGTCCTGCGTGCCCCTCGCCAACCCTGACCCTGCCCGGAGCGACACCCGCCATGCGCATTCTCTTTCTTACCTATGAGTCCTGGCCTACCCATCGCGCCGACGTTACCGTGTTATTCGGCAAATATCTGCGCCGCCACGGCATCGGCACCGACATCGTTGCCGACGCCGCCGAATGCGGCGGGGAGGTCGGCCCGGCCTGGGACGGCGGCGCGGTGTTCGGCTGCCGGCGCCCACGGACCCGGCCGGCGCAACACCTTGCGAAATCCTGGCTCAACCTCGAGCCCATCGT
>DOUW01000267.1 GCA_003520365.1 Massilia sp. | reverse complement strand
CCGCCGCCGAGCGCCGACCCTTTCCATTCGCGGCCGGTCACCAGCTGGAACGCACGGGTCGAGATCTCGCCGCCGGCTTCGGCCACGCCGATGATGATCGACTGGCCCCAGCCCTTGTGGCAGCACTCGAGCGCCTGGCGCATGGTGTTGACGTTGCCGATGCACTCGAACGAATAATCCGCACCGCCATCGGTCAGCTGCACGATGGCGTCGACCACGTTGCCGACTTCCTTCGGATTGACGAAGTGGGTCATGCCGAACTTGCGCGCCATCTCTTCACGGGCCGGGTTGAGGTCGACACCGATGATCTTGTCGGCGCCGACCATCTTCGCCGCCTGGATCACGTTCAGGCCGATGCCGCCCAGGCCGAACACGACCACGTTCGCGCCCGCTTCCACCTTGGCCGTGAAGATCACGGCGCCGATGCCGGTGGTGACGCCGCAGCCGATGTAGCAGATCTTGTCGAAAGGCGCGTCGGAACGGACCTTGGCCAGCGCGATCTCCGGAACCACGATGTAGTTCGAGAAGGTCGAGGTGCCCATGTAGTGGAACAGCGGCTGGCCGTCGAGCGAGAAGCGGGAAGTCGCATCGGGCATCAGGCCGCGGCCTTGGGTGGAGCGGATCGCCTGGCACAGGTTGGTCTTTTGCGACAGGCAGAACTTGCACTGGCGGCATTCCGGCGTATACAGCGGAATGACGTGGTCATCCTTCCTGACGCTGGTGACGCCCGGGCCGACGTCGACCACGACGCCCGCGCCTTCGTGGCCGAGAATGGCCGGGAACAGGCCTTCCGGATCGGCGCCCGACAGGGTGTAGTAATCGGTGTGGCAAATGCCGGTGGCCTTGACTTCGACCAGCACTTCGCCGGCGCGCGGGCCTTCGAGGTCGACTTCTTCGATCGTCAGCGGCTGACCCGCCTTCCATGCAATCGCTGCGTTGGTTTTCATGTGGGTTCCTCTACATGAGATGGGTGAATTTGCCATCATACCAAGCCAGCACGATCCTTGCCGTCCGCCCGCCTCCGGAAATGCTGCAACCGCACATCGAAGAGGGGCAAAAATATAACACCGTTTTTTGGTTTATACGGTTTTCAATTGTGCTCTGACGCAACATTGCAACATGGGCGCTGCACGCTTGAGTTCACAATTGCCACATACATACCTCCGTGCCTACACTGGCTGAGCCGTCTTTACGGCAATCAACGTTTGTACCAAACGTGCACGCGACCATAGAGATCGCGGCATTCCTATAGGCTTTCATACGGAGAAGTCACATGGTTCAACGATTCACCCGCGCATCACGCACCTTCAGCCTGTGCATCCTTGCGGCGGCAGCCGCAACGGTCTGCAACCCGGCCAGTGCCGCCCAGGAAGAAACCACCCGCGTCATCGTCGCATTCAAGCCCGGCGCAAAAGCGGCCATGAAAGGCGCGGTCACCGCGGCCAAGGGCGCAGTGAAACACGAGATCTTCGGCACCAACGCGATGGCCATCGAAGTGCCGGTCGCCGCCCTGAAGGGTCTGCAGAACAACCCGAACGTCGAGTACGTCGAGGAAGATGCGAAGCGCTATCCGCTGGCACTGACCAGCCCCTCCACCGGCACGCCGTATGCCACCGGCCAGCTGGTCCCGTACGGCATCAAGATGGTCCAGGCCGACCAGTTGAGCGACTCCGTCGCCGCCAACCGCAAGGTCTGCATCATCGACTCCGGCTACGACAACAGCCACGAAGACCTGTCGGGCAACACCGTCACCGGCGAATACGACAGCGGCACCGGCTGGTGGTACACCGACGAGAACCACCACGGCACCCACGTCGCCGGCACCATCGCCGGGATCAACAACAGCGGCACCGGCGTGGTCGGCGTCAACGCCAACAAACAGCTCAAGCTGCACATCGTGAAGGTCTTCGGCAAGGATGCCTGGGCCTACTCGTCGACCCTGTCCTCGGCCGCCAACAAGTGCAAGGCCGCGGGCGCCAACGTCATCTCGATGTCGCTGGGCGGCTCGGTGTCGAACAACACCGAGAAGAACACCTTTGCCTCGCTGGAAGCGGCCGGCATCCTGAGCATCGCCGCCGCCGGCAACGACGGCAACACCCGCGCGTCCTACCCGGCCGGCTACGCCAGCGTGGTCTCGGTCGGCGCGGTCGACGAGAACAAGCAGTGGGCCACCTTCTCGCAGTACAACAGCAAGGTCGAACTGGCAGGCCCGGGCGTCGGCGTGCTGTCGACCGTCCCGATGGGCGCCGGCCAGGAAGCCGTCCTGACGGTCGGCTCGAGCACCTACGCGCCGGGCGCGATGGAAGGTTCGCCGGTGAAGACCGCGACCGCGCCGCTGGCCGATTTCGGCATCGGCGACAAGGTCAACACCGCCGTATCGGGCAAGGTCTGCCTGATCCAGCGCGGCACGGTCGACTTCTCGACCAAGGTCTCGAACTGCCAGGCCAGCGGCGGCGTCGGCGCCGTGGTGTACAACAACGCGGCCGGCGCCTTCGGCGGCACGCTGGGCACCACCGTGACCAACATCCCGTCGGTCACCGCCACCGATGTGGACGGCGCGGCGATGAAAGCCCAGCTGGGCCAGAGCGCCACGGTCGGCATCAAGACCTCGAACTACGCCTACTACGACGGCACCTCGATGGCCACGCCGCACGTGTCGGCCGTCGCGGCACTGGTCTGGAGCTACTTCCCGGCTTGCACCGCCGTCCAGATCCGCTCTTCGCTGGGCAAGAGCGCGCTCGACCTGGGCACCGCCGGCCGCGACACCAAGTACGGCTTCGGCCTGGTGCAGGCAAAAGCGGCCTACGACCGTATCAAGTCGCTGGGCTGCGGTAACTAAGCGGATCGCTTGAGAACGGAATGCCGCCCGGTGCACGCCGGGCGGCATTTTTCATTTATGCGGCTGCATCGTCAGCCCGATCAGGCGCGCCACCACCGCCGCCAGGTACATGACGCCGACGAACATCTCGATGCTGGCCAGGGCGCGCGCATGCACGGTGAGCGGAATCACGTCGCCGATCCCGGTGCTCGACAGCAGCGCGAAGCTGAGGTAATTCAGTTCGCTCCAGCTGCGCGGCAGCTCGGGATTGACCGCGGC
This sequence comes from Massilia sp., assembly GCA_003520365.1. GTDB lineage: Bacteria > Pseudomonadota > Gammaproteobacteria > Burkholderiales > Burkholderiaceae_D > Telluria > Telluria haematophila. Next base: position 682 of record DOUW01000267.1, on the reverse strand, counting down.
GGCGAACGAGCCCGGCACCAGCGCCTGCACCACGATGTACAGGTGGGTGAAGCCCCAGGCCAGCAGGGTAAAAGTGGCGCCGGCGGCGAACAGCTCGTCGCGCGTGACCTTGCGGTCTTCCAGCATGTAGGCGATCAGGCTGGCGGCCGCGTAGAAATAGAACAGCGATTCCAGGGCCGAGGACCAGGGCTGCAACCAGGCGAGCCCGAACAGCATCTGCGCGCTCAAGAGCGCGATGATCGGCAGCGCCATCGTGACGCTGATCCAGGTGTGGCCGGGCGTGCGGCGCACCATGTTGGTGGCGAAGGTGAGGATGACGATGCCGAAGGCATTGAAGGCGACGTGCCCGAACTGGGTCTTTTCCAGGAAGGGATACAGCAGCATGCCCAGCAGCTGGGCCATCAGCAGGATGGCGGACGGGTGGCGCCGGGTGTGGACAAGCAGGCGGAGCAGGCGCATCGGCTTCTCTTCGTGAACATGAAGACGCGCCTATTGTATGCAAACCGCCGTGCCGGCCGGGCACGATGCGCAGGACAAGAAAAAACCCGCCGTAGCGGGCGGGTTCGGATGAACGGAATCGGACCAGGGTTCAGCACTCGTCCGCGGCGATGACCGGTTCCCTGCGCGGCGCGGCGGCCGGCGGCGGGGCGGTTCCGCGCACGGCGGTTGCCGGCTGGATGCG
>DOUW01000176.1:5002-5528 GCA_003520365.1 Massilia sp. | reverse complement strand
CGACAAGCTGGGCATGCGCGGCTCGCACACCGGCGAACTGGTGTTCGAAGACTGCGAAGTGCCGCTCGAGAACGTGCTGGGCGGCGTCGGCAAGGGCGTCAACGTGCTGATGTCGGGCCTGGACTTCGAGCGCACCGTGCTGTCGGGCGGTCCGCTGGGCATCATGTCGGCCTGCATGGACGTCGTCGTTCCCTATATCCACGAACGCAAGCAGTTCGGGCAGGCGATCGGCGAATTCCAGCTGATGCAGGGGAAAATCGCCGACATGTACTCGACCATGATGGCCTGCCGCGCCTATGTGTATGCGGTCGGCCAGGCCTGCGACCGCGCCGACAACCCGGCCGCCGTGCGCGCCCTGCGCAAGGACGCCGCCGGCGCCATCCTGTACAGCGCCGAAAAGGCGACCTGGATGGCCGGCGAGGCGATCCAGACCCTGGGCGGCAACGGCTACATCAACGAGTACCCGGTCGGCCGCCTGTGGCGCGATGCGAAGCTCTATGAAATCGGCGCGGGCACCAGCGAGATC
>DOUW01000176.1:0-4901 GCA_003520365.1 Massilia sp. | reverse complement strand
GGGCATCAAGGACGTGCCCACGCGGCATGCCGCGGCTTGTTGGCGCGGTTTGAATGTGGCGGGCCGCTCTGACACGCGGTAACGAAATGAATGTCACACGGCCTAAACATCGCCAACATGGTGCATGCGTTCGCGTGGGCACGGGGTGCCCACCCTACGGTCTGTCATGCGATTCCCATAATCGGCATGCCGGCGTCAATCCGAGCCAACACCCCTTCGCTGCAATGCAATAAAATGGCCGCTCAACGGACACCCGCGCGAGACGAACGATGACCGAAGTGACGTTCCCCAGACTGCTGTCTTCCCAGATCGCATTCGACATCGCACGCGCCATCCTCGACGGCTTCGACAAGCATTACCGCCTGTTCCGCGAAGCCAGCAAGAGCGCCAAGCGCCACTTCGAGGCGGCCGACTGGGCCACCGCGCAGCAGGCCGCGCGCGAACGCATCGATTTCTACGACAAGCGCGTCCAGGAAGCCGTGCAGGTCCTCGAAGAACATTACGCGCGCGAGGAACTGACCGACCGCGTCTGGCGCGAAACCAAGCTCCACTACATCGGCCTGCTCTCGGGCTACAAGCAGCCGGAACTGGCCGAGACCTTCTTCAATTCGGTCAGCTGCCGCATTTTGCACCGCAGCTATTACCACAACGATTACATCTTCGTGCGTCCGGTGATCTCCACCGAGTACATCGAGAGCGAGGAGCTGCTGCCGACCTACCGCGTCTATTACCCAGCGGCCGACGGCCTGCGCTTCGCGCTCAACCGCATCGTCTCGAATTTCCAACTGGCGCGCCCCTTCGCCGCGCTCGACCGCGACACTGGCCTGGTCGAAGCGCGCATGGTCGAGCAGTTCGGCCTGGACCAGCCCGAGTCGAACCTGCAGTTCCATGTGTTATCGAACCTGTTCTTCCGCAACAAGGGCGCCTACATCGTCGGGCGCGCCATCAACGGCGCGCGCGAATACCCGTTCGTGATCCCGGTACTGCACAACCGCCGCGGCCAACTCGTGCTGGACACGGTGATCACCGACCCGGAACAGATCACCCTGCTGTTCTCGTTTACACGCGCCTACTTCCTGGTCGACATGGAAGTACCTTCGGCTACCGTGCAATTCCTGCGCAGCCTGATGCCGCGCAAGCCGCGCAGCGAGATCTATACGGTGCTCGGCCTGCAAAAGCAGGGCAAGACGCTGTTCTACCGCGATTACCTGCAGCACCTGAAGCACAGTTCCGACGAGTTCCAGATTTCGCCCGGCATCCGCGGCCTGGTGATGCTGGTGTTCGAGCTGCCGTCCTTTCCGTATGTCTTCAAGGTGATCAAGGATTTCTATCCGCCGCCCAAGGAGACGACGCGCGCCCGGATCAAGGAAAAATACCTGCTGGTCAAGCACCACGACCGCGTCGGCCGCATGGCCGATACGCTGGAATACTCGGACGTCGCCTTTCCCTTGTCGCGCTTTTCCGAAGAGCTGCTGGCCGAGCTGCGCCAGCACTGCCCGTCGCAGGTCGAAATCGAGGGCGAGCGCATCATCGTCAAGCACCTGTACATCGAACGCCGCATGGTGCCGCTGAATATGTTCCTGGCCAACGCCGAGCGCGCCGGCGACGTGGACCTGCTGGAACACGGCGTGTTCGAGTACGGCAATGCGATCCGCGACCTGGTCGCCGCGAACATTTTTCCAGGCGACATGCTCTATAAAAATTTCGGCGTCACCCGCCACGGCCGCGTCGTGTTCTACGACTACGACGAAATCGAATACCTCACCGACTGCCACTTCCGCGATATCCCGCAAGCGCGCAACGAGGAGGACGAGATGGCGGCCGAGCCCTGGTACCCGATCGGCAAGCATGACGTCTTTCCGGAACAGTTCGGCCGTTTCCTGCTCGGGAACCCGAAGATCCGGCAGGTTTTCATGAAACACCATGCGGACCTGTTGCGCCGCGCCTGGTGGCAGGCGCACAAGGACCGCATCATGGGAGGCGAAGTGGAAGACGTCTTCCCTTACCCGCAGCACATCCGCTTCCACAACCAGACCACACCACCGGCGCCGCATTCCCATGCATCGCCACCCTATTTGGAGAACCTACACAATGAATGATCCAGTCGTTATCGTTGGCGCCGCCCGTACCCCGATGGGCGCGTTCCAGGGCGATTTTTCCTCGAAAACGGCGAGCGACCTCGGCGCGGTGGCCATCAAGGCGGCGGTCGAGCGCGCCGGCGTCGATCCGCAAACCGTGGAGCACGTCTATTTCGGTAACTGCCTGATGGCAGGTCAAGGACAAGCGCCCGCACGCCAGGCGCTTATTAAAGCCGGCCTGCCGCTGTCGACCGGCGCCGTGACCCTGTCGAAAATGTGCGGCTCGGCGATGCAGGCCGCGATCTTCGCCCACGACCAGCTGGTCGCAGGCAGCGCCGACATCGTCGTCGCCGGCGGCATGGAATCGATGACCAACGCGCCCTACCTGATCCCGAAGGCACGCGGCGGCTACCGCATCGGCCACGCGCCGATGTTCGACCACATGATGCTCGACGGCCTGGAAGACGCGTATTCGCGCAACGAAAAGACCGGCGAAGGCCGCTCGATGGGCACCTTTGCCGAGGAATGCGTCGCCACTTACCAGTTCACCCGCGAAGACCAGGACAACTTCGCCATCGAATCCGTGAAGCGCGCGCAAGCGGCCAACAACGACGGCAGCTTTGCCTGGGAAGTCGCCCCGGTGACCCTGGCCACCCGCACCGGCGAACTGGTGGTCGAAAAGGACGAAGGCCCGATGAAGGCCAAGATCGACAAGATCCCGTCGCTCAAGCCCGCGTTCAAGAAGGAAGGCACCGTCACCGCCGCTTCGTCCTCGTCGATCAACGACGGCGCCGCCGCCCTGGTCATGATGCGCGAATCGAAGGCCAAGGAACTCGGCCTGACTCCGCTGGCGCGCGTGATCGGCCACGCCACCCACGCCCAGGAACCGAACCTGTTCACCACCGCCCCGATCGGCGCGATGCGCAAGCTGTTCAAGAAGACCGGCTGGACCCCGAACGAAGTCGACCTGTTCGAGATCAACGAAGCCTTTGCCGCCGTGCCGATGGCCGCCATGCGCGACCTCGAGATCCCGCACGAGAAGGTCAACATCCATGGCGGCGCCTGCGCCCTGGGCCACCCGATCGGCGCCTCGGGCGCGCGCATCGTCGTCACCCTGCTGGGCGCGTTGAAGAAGACCGGCGGCAAGCGCGGCGTGGCCTCGCTGTGCATCGGCGGCGGCGAAGCGACGGCGATGGCGATCGAGATGGTGTGATGTAGTTGTACCGAAGACCGGGATCGTTGGCGACCCCGGGCTTCGGTTACGATGTTTGTTTGGATACGTTGTACCGCGTGGGTTCAAGAACCCACCCTACGCAAACCCGCTGTTGTAGGGTGGGTTCTTGAACCCACGCGGTCATACCCGTAAACACCCCAACGCCACGAAGGAACACCACCATGCCCACCGCTTTGATCATCGGCGCCTCGCGCGGCATCGGCCACGAACTGGCGCGCCAATACCGCCAGGATGGCTGGCGCGTGATCGCCACCGCCCGCAAGGGGCAGGACCTCGACAATCTGGCCGCCCTGGGCGCCGAGCCGCACGCGCTCGACGTCAACGACCCGGAAGCCATCGCCGGCCTCGGCTGGAAACTCGACGACGAGAAGATCGACACCGCCTGGCTGGTCGCCGGCCTCTACGGCCCACGCCACGACGGCTTCCCGACCCAGCAGGACTTCGACGCCGTGATGCACACGAATGTCCTGGCCGCGATGCGCCTGCTGCCGATCATTGCGCCGCTGGTGGCAGCGACCCGCGGCAAGCTGGGCGTGCTGTCCTCGCGCATGGGTTCGATCGGCACGCGCAGCAGCGCCAGCGGCTCGCTCTACCGCGCCAGCAAGGCGGCCCTGAATTCGGTCCTTGCCGACACCGCGCTGACCTACGGCCCGCAAGGCGCGACCTGCATCGCCTTCCACCCCGGCTGGGTGCAGACCGACATGGGCGGCAGCGGCGCGGCGATCAGCGCCGAGCACAGCGTGCGCGATTTGCGCGCCACCCTGGCGCAGGCCACGATCGACGCCAACGGCAGCTTCCTGAATCACGACGGCGAACCGATCCCCTGGTAAGCCGCTACAACAACCACACACGAGACACCATGATCCTGACCGAAGAACACCAGATGATCCGCGACGCCCTGCGCAGCTACGCGCAGGAGCGCCTGGCCCCGAACGCGGCGCGCTGGGACAAGGAACATTATTTTCCGAAAGCCGAACTGAAGGAACTGGCGCAGCTGGGCGCCTTCGGCGTCGCCGTGCCCGAGCAGTACGGCGGTGCGGGCCTCGACTATGTGTCGCTGGCGCTGGTGCTGGAAGAGATCGCGGCCGGCGACGGCGGCACCTCGACCATCATCTCGGTCAACAATTGCCCGGTCTGCTCGATCGCGATGATGTACGCCAGCCAAGCGCAGAAGGAGCAGTGGCTGCGTCCGCTGGCCCAGGGCGAACTGCTGGGCGCTTTTGCCCTGACCGAGCCGCACACCGGCAGCGACGCCTCGGCCCTGCGCACCACCGCCACCCGCGACGGCGACGAGTACGTGATCAACGGCAGTAAGCAGTTCATCACCAGCGGCAAGTACGGCGACGTGGCCATCGTGATGGCGGTCACCGATAAAGCGGCCGGCAAGAAGGGCATCAGCGCCTTCTGGGTGCCGACCGATACCCCGGGCTACATCGTCGCCGGCCTGGAACAGAAGATGGGCCAGCATTCGTCGGACACCGCCCAGATCGTGTTCGACAACTGCCGTATTCCGGCCGCGAACCTGATCGGCGAAGAAGGCATGGGCTACAAGATCGCGCTGTCGGGCCTGGAGGGCGGCCGCATCGGCA
>DOUW01000177.1:4223-4506 GCA_003520365.1 Massilia sp. | reverse complement strand
GGGTCGAGGGAGCGCCTTTCCCCGGCGGCGGCCGCCCCGGCGGCCCCGCCGGCGTGGGGCGGGCGGGCACGCCGAGCTGGCGCTGCATTTCCAGCCCCAGGTGGCGGGCCGCGACGGCCGCGTGCTCGGCATGGAGGCGCTGCTGCGCTGGCACAGCCCGGAGCTGGGCCGCATCTCGCCGGCCGACTTCATCCCCCTGGCCGAGGACACCGGCCTGATCCTGCCGATCGGCGACTGGGTGATCCGCCAGGCCTGCCTGCAGAACAAGGCCTGGCAGGACGCC
>DOUW01000177.1:0-4013 GCA_003520365.1 Massilia sp. | reverse complement strand
GACGACTTCGGCACCGGCTACTCCTCGCTCGGCTACCTGTCGCGCTTCTCGCTGGACAAGCTGAAGATCGACCAGGCCTTCGTGCGCAACATCACGACCGACCCGCGCAGCGCCGCGATTGCCCAGGCCACGCTGGCCCTGGCCGAGGGCCTGGCGCTGCGCGTCGTGGCCGAGGGCGTGGAGACGGCCGCCCAGCGCGACTTCCTGGGACGCATCGGCTGCGAGGTACAGCAGGGTTACCTGTACAGCCCACCGCTGCCGGCGCGCGAGATGCAGGCCCTGCTGGAGACGGGCCGGGTCGCGGTCTGAGCAGGTAGCCCGTACAATGGCCTCTCGTCGACCATTTAACGGAACCTCGATGCTCATCCAGTTCGCCAGAAACACCTGCCTTGCCGCCCTCTTCCTGTTCCAGCCCCTGTTCTCCGGCGTGGCCGGCGCCGCCATCGCGCTCGACGCGCCGATCCCGGTCGGCCCGCAGGTCAAGGTCGGCAAGCTGCCGAATGGCCTGAGCTACTACATCCAGAAGAACGCGCGCCCCGAGCGCCGGCTCGAGCTGCGCCTGGTGGTCAAGGCGGGCTCCATCCTCGAGGACGAGGACCAGCAGGGCCTGGCGCACTTCGTCGAGCACATGGCCTTCAACGGCACCGCCAACTTCAAGAAGCACGAGCTGATCGACTACCTGCAGTCGATCGGCGTGAAGTTCGGCGCGGACCTGAACGCCTATACCTCGTTCGACGAGACCGTCTACATCCTGCCGATCCCGACCGACCGCCCGGAGAACGTCGAACGCGCCTTCCAGGTGCTGGAAGACTGGGCCCACGGCCTGGCCTTCGACGACGCGGAGATCGAGAAGGAGCGCGGCATCGTGCTCGAGGAACTGCGGCTCGGCAAAGGCGCGGGCGACCGCATCGGCAAGAAGGTCTGGCCGAAGATCTTCAACGGCTCGCGCTACGCCGAGCGCCTGCCGATCGGGAAGGAAGAGGTGCTGCGCAACTTCAAGCCCGACACGCTGCGCCGCTTCTACCGCGACTGGTACCGTCCCGACCTGATGGCCGTGGTGGCGGTCGGCGACATCGAGCCGGCGCAGGCCGAGAAGCTGATCCGCGCCCACTTCGGCAAGCTGAAGAACCCGCGCCCGGCGCGCCCGCGCACCTATGCCGAGATCCCGGCCCGCGAGGACACCGAGGCCGTGATCGTCACCGACAAGGAAGCCGGCGGCAACAGCATCCTGATCCGCTATCCGGTGCAGGCGGTGCGCGAGCCCGACACCGTGCGCGGCTACCGCGAGCAGCTGGTCGAGAGCCTGTTCACCGGCATGCTGGGCGGACGCCTGCAGGAACTGGCCCAGCAGGCCGAGCCGCCCTTCCTGCGCGGCGGCAGCGCGCTGTCCAAGCTCACGCCCTTCTATAAATCCTTCAACGCCAGCGCCGCGGTCGGCCCGGGCGGCGCGCCCAGGGCGATCGACGCCCTGGTGCGCGAGAACGAGCGTGCGCGCCGGTTCGGTTTTTCCGCCGCCGAACTGGAACGCGCGAAGAAGGACATGATGCGCAGCTTCGAGCGCGCCTACGCCGAACGCGAGAAGACCGACTCCAACGCCTACGTCGGCGAGTACATGCGCAACTTCCTGCAGCAGGAACCGATCCCCGGCATCGCCGCCGAATACGGCTACGCCACCGAGCTGCTGCCCGGGATCACGCTGGACGAGATGAACGCCTACGCGCGCCGCACCATTCCCGCCAACTCGGGCAAGCTGGTGATCTACAGCGGCATCGAGCGCGCCGACATGCCGCCGCCGGAGGGCCCCGCCCTGCTGGCGGCGCTGGCCGCCGCCGAGAAGGCCGAGCTCGCGCCGCGCACGGAAAAGGCGCTCGGCACGACGCTGATGGAGACGCCGCCGAAGCCCGGCGCGATCGTCGCCGAGTCCGAGGACAAGGCGCTCGGCCTGACCCGCCTGACGCTGTCGAACGGCGTCAAGGTGATCCTGAAACCCACCGACTTCCGAAACGACCAGGTGGTGATGAGCGCGGCGCGCTTCGGCGGCCAGAGCCTGTACGGCGACGCCGACATCCTCAACGCGCGCTACGCCAACGCGATCGTTGCCAGCATGGGCCTGCAGGATTATTCGCCGCTCGATTTGTCGCGGGTCCTGGCCGGCAAGGCGGCCGCGGTGACCATGGGCCTGTCCGGCTACAGCGAAGTGGTGGGCGCGTCCTCGGGCGCGACCGACATCGAGACCATGCTGCAGATGCTGTGGCTGCGCTTCCAGGGCGTGCGCCGCGACGAGGACCTGTTCAAGTCCTTCATCGGCAAGCAGGTCGAGGCCGCGCGCAACCGCCTGGCCCAGCCGGGCGCGCGCTTCGGCGACACTCTCGTCGCCACGCTCTACAACAACCATCCGCGCGCGCCGCGTCCGCTGCGTCCGGAGGAATTCGCGCAGATCAGCCTGGACCGCAGCATCGCGATCTACCGCGAACGCTTCTCCAGCGCCAAGGACTTGACCTTCGTGATGGTCGGCAGTTTTGATGTGAAGACCGTCAAGCCGCTGCTCGCGACCTACCTCGGCAGCCTGCCCACGCCCGACATCCCGACCGACTACCGCGACGTCGGCCTGCGCCCGGTGAAGGGCGTGGTCAAGCGCGCGGTCTACAGCGGCACCGAGCCGAAGAGCACGGTCTCGCTGACCTTCACCGGCGACGCCACGTTCTCGGAAGCTGAACAGATGCGCCTGCAGGCGCTGGTCGAAGTGCTCAACATCCGCATCATCGAGGTGCTGCGCGAAAAGCTGTCGCTGATCTACGGCGGCAGCGCCGGCGCCTCGCTCGGCCGCATCCCCTACCAGAGCTACTCGCTGTCGGTGACCCTGCCGACCGGCCCGGAAAACGTCGACAAGGTGCTGGCCGCGACGTTCGAGGAATTCGAGCGCCTCAAGCGCGAAGGCCCGACGGCCGCCGACCTGGCCAAGGTCAAGCAGAACTGGATCCAGAACCACCGCAAGGCCCTGCGCGAGAACGGCTACTGGCTGGCCCGCCTGCAATCGGCGCTGGTCGACGGCACCGACCCGGCCGCGATCCTGACCCACGAGCAGCGCGTCGGGGCGCTCACCCCGCTTGAAGTGCAGGACGCGGCGCGGCGCTACCTGAACACGGAAAATTACGTGCAGGTGGTGCTGTATCCGGAAAAAGCAGCCCAGGAAGCAGCCGCGAAGTGACCCGTAGGGTGGGCACGGAGTGCCACGCGTTACGCACGCATCCACTTCCGTTGGCCGTGCCGTCATCACCACGCGGCGAGGACCAGCATTGGGAACGTCACAATGGCGGCTTTCGGTGACGCCGTCGAGCGGATCATCGCCGCCGCGGATCGATCGAACGCACGTAACGCGTGGGCACAGAGTGCCCACCCTATGTCCCTGCGCTCGCTACTTGAGGTATTTGTCGAACCACGCCACCGTCCGCCTGCGCTGGTCGAGCTGGTGCTCCGGCTTGCGGATCGCATGCCCCTCCCCCTCGTAGATGACGAGCGTGGTCGGCACCTTCATCGCCTTCAGGCCGTGCCAGAACTCCATCGACTGCACCGCCGGCGTCTCGACGTCGCGCTCGCCGACGTAGATCAGGGTCGGCGTCTTCGCGTTGCGGATCGATTCGATCGGCGAGACCTTGCGGTAGACCGCCGGGTCCTCGTACATGGTGGCCCCGAAGAACGGGACCATCCACTGGTCGATACCGTTCTGGCCGTAGTAGCTGATCCAGTTGGCGATCCCCGCGCCCGCCACCGCGGCCTGGAAGCGGGTGCTGTGGGTGACGCCCCACATCGTCATGAAGCCGCCGTAGGAGTGGCCCATCAGGCCCAGGCGGTTGCCGTCGATTGGCGCCTGCGCGATCGCCGCATCGACGCCGGCCAGGATGTCGCGCCAGTCGCCGCCGCCGAAGTCGCGCCGGTTCGCTGACGTGAAGGCCAGGCCCTGGCCGAAGCTGCCGCGCGGATTGGGCAGGAACACGTAGTAGCCGCGCTCGACC
>DOUW01000021.1 GCA_003520365.1 Massilia sp. | reverse complement strand
GGCGGTGCAGCGGCTGGTCGACGTCGACATGGGCCTCGAGCGCGAGCGCGGCATCGAGCACGGCCTCGACCCGCTCCTGCCCGTGCGCGGCCAGCGCGGCTTCGAGCCGGTGCGCGCGTCCCGCGCTCTGCTCGAGGATGTGGCTGCCGGCCATGTCGATGAAGCGCTTGAACAGCACGTTGTTCCTGGCGAAGTCGGCATGGCCGAGCACATGGGCCGTGACCAGCGTGTTCTCGGCCAGCGAATTATGTTCGAGCATGAAGGCGCGGCAGGGATCGCCCGGGAACATGACTTCGAAGATGCGCGAATTGCCCATGTGCTGGCGCACCAGCTGGTGGATGTAGCGGACGCCGAAGGACCAGTGGCGCATCCGTACCGGCAAGCCGTAGACGGCGATCTCGAGCATGAAATTGTTCGGCACCATGTCGAAGTGCACGGGTGCGAAGTCGAGACCGAGCTCGATCGCCAGCGCTTCCAGGCGCGCGGCATAGTCGGCCAGGCGGCGATCGCGTTCATTCATGCGTTCATTCATGCGGTCGCTCATCGGCCCGGTCGTGGACCCGGTCGTGGACCTGGTTATGGGCTCGGTTATGGGCTGGCCCGTGGGCTGATTCATGGTCTGATTCATGGGCTGATTCATGGTGCGGCCTGCGCGCCGGCGCGTTCGCCGAAGAAGTGTTGCAGGGCGAGCCACACGTCGTCGCCGTTCGACAGGACGCTGGCTCCCACCGGTCGGCCGTGCGCTTCCAGGTCGGCGAAGAGGCGCCGCATCTCGGTATCGAGCGACCGCGTGACGCCCGGCAGGGTCTCGACGAAGCCGAGGTAGTTGAACATGCCGGCCAGCTCGTTCAGGCCTTGCAGGGTGGCGGCGCGGTCCTCGGTGAAATTCTCGCCGTCGGAGGCGTAAAACAGGTAGAGGTTGGTTTGGCCGGCCAGGTGCTCCCGTCGGACGACATCGAGCACCAGCCGGAAGGCGCTCGAGGCGATCGTGCCGCCGATGCCGCTCACCTGGAAGAAGTCGGCCTCACGGAACTCCCACGCCTGGGTGGTATGGGCCACGAAACGCGCCGCCACCTTGGCGTACTGGCGGCGCAGGCCTTGCAGGGCGAAGAAGAAAAACGACTTGGCGAGCCTGCGCTCGAGCTGGGTCATGCTGGCCGAGACGTCGACCACGAAAAAGATCAGCGCCGCGGTGGCGGGGCGCGGGCGGTTCACCAGCTGGCGGAAACGCAGATCCTCGTCGGTGAAGGGCAGGGGATCGGCCTGCACGGCGCGGCGCTTGATCGCTTCCTTGAGCGTGCGGCGGCGGTCGAGGCGCGAACGGGCGCCGCGCTTGTCCCAGCCTTCGCGCACCAGTTCGGTGTCGTCGATGCCGGGACTGGGCTTGGGTTTCAGGTCGGGCAGGCGCAGGTCTTGCCACAGCCAGTCCATGACCTCGTCGATCGAGAATTCGAGCAGCATCCGCACTTCGCCTTCTTCGTTCCCGCCCTGGGCCTCGTCGTCGTCCTCGTCGTCGCTGGCCCGGCGCAACACGTCGCCCGGCTCGCCTGGGCCCTGGCCGGCGCCGGTCTCGACCCGGCCCTCGGCCAGGCGAAAGCGCGCGTGCTCGAGCATTCGCACGGGTACCTGGACGGTGCGCTCCTGCGGCCCGGAGATGAAATCCGGTCCGGCGATCAGGTCCGGGAGGTGGTCGCGAACCGCCTCGCGCACCTTGTCGTTGTGGCGCAGCCAGTCGCGCGCCCCGCGCGAGAACAGCTCGTACCACTCGGTGCTGATGGTGAACGCCACGGCCGGCCTCATTCCTGCGCCAGCAGGGTGGTGACATAGTTCAGCGCCTCGCGCGCGCTGTGCGCATCGTAGCCGTACTCGTCGACCAGCCGCTTTTCGACGGCCGAGATCTTGGTGCGCACCTCGTCGTCCGGCCGCTTTGCCGAGCTGACCAGGCGCAGCACGTCGCGCCGCTGCTCGAACAGGTATTGCTGTACCGCGTCGTTGAGCTGAATATGACTGTCCAGCCCGAACTTGACGCCGCGTTTGTAGGCGCCCATCGCCTTGCGCACGACTTCCTGGCGAAACGATCCCTTGCCGGAGTCGGAGATGTGGATCTTTTCCTCGACCGCGCGCAGGAAACGTTCGTCGGGCCGGCGCTCTTCGTTGGTGATCGGGTCCTTGATGGTGCGGTTGTCGAGCATGGCTTCCACCTCGTCGAGGTATTTGTTCAGGAGATCGAGCGCTTCCTGCTCGAACGACACGAACAAGGCCTTGTGCACGTCCTGCTTCACCCAGCGGTTGTAGAAGTCCTTCCGGGTCAGCACGAGATAATCGACCCACTTGCGCTTGCGCCGCGGTTCGATGCGCGCGTCGTTCTCGATCGCGTCCTTCAGCGCCAGCAGCACGTCCATCGTGGACAGGCTGTTCCGGTTCGAGCCGATGATGGCGTTCGACAGCGCGTTGATGACGAAGCGCGGCGATACCCCGGCCAGGCCCTCGTCGGGCGCCTTGTCCTTTTCTTTGACACGGCGGATATCGGCCCGGTTCACGCCATCGACCTCCTCGTCGGCATGGATGCGGACCTTCCTGACCAGTTCGACCTCCTTTTCTTCGCCGTCCTGGATGCGCGAGAGGATGGCGAACACGGCCGCCGCGTGCAGCACGTGCGGATCGAGGTGGACGTCGCGGAAGGCCGGCGCCGCCGAGGAGATCAGTTTGCGGTAGATGCGCGCCTCCTCGCGGTAGTTCAGGGTGTAGGGCACCTGGATGATCACCATCCGGTCGAGCAGGGCCTCGTTTTCGCTTTCCTGCAGAAACTTGCGAAATTCCGCGAGATTGGTGTGGGCCAGGATGGTCTCGTCGAGGTAGATGAGGGGGAAGCGCGCCACCTTGACGTTCTTCTCCTGGGTCAGGGTCAGCAGCAGGTAGAGGAACTCGCGCTTGACCTTCAGGATCTCGATCATCTCGAGCACGCCGCGGCTGGCGGCGTATACCGCGCCGGACCAGGACCAGGCGCGCGGGTCGCCCTCGTCGCCGTACTGCGCGACCTTCGACAGGTCGACCGACCCGACCAGGTCGGCCAGGTCGGCCGTCGTCGGGTCGTGCGGCGCATAGGTGCCGATGCCGCTGCGCCCGGCTTCGGAGATGAAGACGCGCTCGACCGGCATGCGCATGAAGTCGCCGTCGAAATGCTCTTCCAGCCGTGCGCGGCAGTGCGGGCAGGCTTCGCCGGCGATGTCGATGCCGTAGGTGTTGCGGAAGGCGGCGCGCATGGTATGCGGAATCAGGTGCAGCGGCGACTCGCGCACCGGGCAGCCGGCGATGGCGTACAGCGCGCCCTCGTCGCTGCGGCTGTATTCCTCCAGCCCGCGCTTGAGCAGGATCACCAGGGTCGACTTGCCGCCGGAAGGCGGACCGAGCAGGAGCAGCAGGCGCCGGCCGACCTCGGAACCGCTGGCGGCCGCCTTGAAGTAGTCGAGGACGCGCTCGAGCGCCTCGTCGATGCCGAACAGGTCGTCGGCGAACAGGCGGCAGCGCAGGTTGCCGGACTCGCTGCCGGCGCCGTCGTCGACGCACGTGGCGCGGATCATGTCCCAGATGTATTGATGGGAGGTGCGCGCGATGCGCTGCGGCTGCTCGGGCAGGATGTCGGCCATGAACTCGGAGAACGGCCCGGCCCAGTGTCCGGCCCGGTGCTCCCGGGTGAAGAGGTCCAGGCTGTGCAGGAAGTTGTCGTGCCCGTCGGCATGCGCCGGACGCGCGTCGTCGCCTGGTAGCGTCACGTTTCCTCCATTTCATCAAGCGGCGCGAAGAAGCGGCCTGGCCAGGCCGCGCGAAGCCACAGTATCGGTGGGCAGGGCTGGACGTAAATGAGGCGCATCAACGTGCGCGACCGAACCTTGCATGCGCAGGCTGGCCTAACAGGGGCGTAACAGGCAGGGGCTTCGGTGGTCCGCGCGCAGGACTGTTCGGAACCGGTCGGAACCGGTCGTTCGGGACCGCCGCCGCGAGAACGCACCGCAGCTCGCTGCTGTGCGCTTGCGTTCGCCGCCGCACCGATATTCCATCCGTGGCGGACTAGGATGGTGCTTTCGCCAACTTACAAGGGAATGCCATGTCCACAACGAACGCTTCCGCCCAGGCCGCCGCGCTGGCCGACAAGATCCGCACCATGCGCTTCGCGATGTTCACCACCGTCGACGCGCACGGGCACCTGATCAGCCACCCGATGACCAACCAGGACACCGACGAGCAGGGCGGCCTGTGGTTCTATACCTCGATCCACACGCCGCTGTGGCAGAACATCGTGCTGCAGCCCGAGGTGAACGTCAGCTTCGCCCAGCCGGACGACAGCCTGTACGTCTCGATCAGCGGTACCGCCGAGCGCGTGGTCGACCGCGAACGCATCCGCGCACTGTGGAATCCGATGGTCCAGGCCTGGTTCCCGCACGGACCCGACGACGAGCACGTGGTGCTGGTGCGCGTGGCGCCGCACAGCGCCGAGTACTGGGATTCGAACGACAGCAAGATGGTGCGCCTGTTCCAGATGGCGAAGGCGGCCGTGACCGGCAGCACCCCGGACGTCGATCCGGGCGAACACGGCACCATCAAGCTCGAGGAAGGCCAGTCCGGCCGCGTCTAACCTACTGAGCGCGGCCGCTGGATCCGGGAGGCGTCCTCAGAGGGCGTCGCCCTGGCTCGACGATGGCGGCGGCAGGTCCCGCTCGGACTGGTTGGCGCCGCTTTCCGGCGAGCCCAGCCCGGTGCCGGTGCCGCCGCCC
>DOUW01000025.1 GCA_003520365.1 Massilia sp. | reverse complement strand
GGCTAGTTAATAAGTAGTAAGTAAAAACCCCGTCGAGTCGATACTCGCCGGGGTTTTTTGCGTTTCAGCTGCCAAGAAAGCCCCGCTTGCCGGATTCGCATTGCGAATCCTCGTCTCCCGCGCGTTTTTTTGCGTTCAAGACCCCGCCATAGGCTCTTAGCTGAACTTAAACCATTTGACGTTTCCGGCGCTGCCGTTACTTTTGAAAACGACGTAGACGTTGTGAATTCGCGTTACCGGCATCACGACCGGACTCGTCACCGTTGTCCAGTTCTGGAAGCCGCCGGTGTCCGGGACATCCACCGTTGCGATCAGGTCGCCCCCTGGGGAGTCGAGATGGAACTCGATCGTGCTGCCGTTGCGTCCATTGCCGTTATTGGAAACGCGGGCCTCCACATTGCCGACGCCGGCGCCAAAATCGATATTGTTATAGCGGGCATAGGAATCGTTGATGCTGAAGCCGACGTTATAGCCGCCATCCACGTCCGACGTGGTTTCGGTCTGCAAGGCGAATACGCCGTCGTAACTGGAAGACTGGACTTTCGTCGTGGCGGGAATCGGATAGGTTTCGGACTGTGCACTGCTCCAGGTGAACGTACCGCCGCTGTAAGGAGGCAAGGTGTATTGCAGTACTTGCCGGCCCCACACGACCTTGAAGTTCTTGTCTGCGCCGGTGTCGTTGAAGGCGACCAGCGCTTTCGAGCCGTCGGGATTCTGGAACGCCACGCTGACCATGCCGGTGGGATTGGTCGAATAGATACGGGTGGCGCCTGGCAGCACGTACTTGCTTAAATGGCCGAGCATGTAGTAATCGATTTCGTAGCTCAAGGCGCCGGTTTGGCTGTTAATGGTCACCACGGGTATGCACTTGTCGCAACCGCCCAGGTGCGGACCGCGGTTTTCGTCGAGTACGAGCGCCCACTTGATGAAGCTCTTGGCCCAGTTGCGCATGGACTGGATCATCATCTCGAAATCGTTGGTAACCGGATCGGCTATCCAGGTGCCGCTCGCGGCCTCCGTCACATGGTTTTCCTTGTCCGGGAAAAGATTGTGCAGCACAGTCATCGCTCCCGGCGAACCCCCATACCAATGCCACCCGGTTCCCGCCACCTTGTCGGAGTCCCCGACCCTGGAGTCGGTCAGCACGCGCGCCGGGAAGACCGTGTTGTCCCAGTTATGGTCGAAGATGAGGACACGGGTATCGAGCCCACTGGCTTCCAATGAAGGCAGGATATAGTCGCGCAGCAGCAGCCTTTGGCTTTCCGGATTCGTTCGCATCCCTGGATAATCGATCGACGCATAGTCCGGCTCGTTCTGGTGCGAGATCAGGTCGATGCCGATTCCCTGTGCCTCGTACGCCTGCAGATACTTCATGTAATAGTTTGACCACGCACCCCAAGCCGATGGTCTCAGGTCTCCCCCGTACAGCGAATCGTTCGTCTTCATCCATGCGGGAGCGCTCCAGGCCGAGGCCAGCAGCAGCATCTGGGGATTGAGCCGCTTGGCCCACTGGATGATCGGAATGCGGTCCGGCTCGTCCACGGCGATCGAAAAATTGGCGAGCGTCGGATCGGTTTCGCCGGGCGGCATGTCGTCGTAGGTGAAGTGAAACCGCGACATGTCGGAGCTGCCGATCGTGGTCCGCATGGCCGACAGGCCGATCCCGTTGCCGTTGCGGGTGAACAGGTTGTTCATCGCCTCATCGCGCGCTTCCGGTGTCGCTACCTGGTTCAGCAGCCAGGTCGACGAGTCGGTGAATGCCGCGCCGAAACCGGCAACGCTCTGGTAGCGCCGGCCTTCATCGACGACGATCGTGTCTTCGTCGATGGGATTGGCATTGTCCAGATTCGCGTCCGGTGCCGAAAATGCGATGTCCGGCTGCGGCGCCAGGCGCAGCGTCTGGTCGTTCCTGGTGACGACCACCGCCACCGAGGAACCCGCTTGCGGCGTCGGTGCTGCCTCGACCTTGGCCGGGGCACTGCCCTGTGCCCCGTTTCCGTCTCCTCCGCCTCCGCCGCAGCCGCCGGCCAGCAGCAGGGGAAAGAGCACAGCGAACAGGCCACGAACGTGCAATAAAGCCTTTACAACGCGTATAGATTCCATGAGGGACCCCGATCGCGGTCATGAGCGCCGTCCCGTCAGCCGCAAAAAGCATTAGAGTCTCTTCGGCGGGCGTGGTTCACGCACCTGGCGAATGCGGGCCCGCGCAGGCGTGGGTGCGGCTGCCCACGGGCAGCCGATCGGATGGCGGGGCCTACTGTCGTACCGCGCCCCTGAGCCTGATATCGGCCGACGACGCGCCGACAAGAATAGGAATAGTGCCTGCTGCCGCGATCCACCGGTCCTGGGTCACATCCCAGTAGGACATCGACTCGCGTGCGAGCGGGATGGTGACATCCTCGGATTGTCCCGGCGCCAGGTTCACTTTGGCGAAACCGGCCAGTGCCTTGGGGGCCGTTTCGACGGGCGTGGGGAGTTTCCCGGCATACACTTGAACCACTTCACTACCAGCCACGCTGCCGGTGTTCGTCACCCTGACGGTGACCGACGTAGGCGTCGTGCGCAAGTTACTGTAGCCAAAGGTGCTGTAGGATAAGCCATGGCCGAATGGATATTGTGGTTCGATGTTGAATTGCTCATAGCCGCGATAGCCGACGAAGATTCCCTCCGAGGCCTGTACCTCGGTGCCGATGCCAGGGTAGCGTTCCGTTGCGGAGACCGGGGTACTGGCGTCGTCCACCGGCATCGTCAGGGGTAGCTTGCCCGACGGATTGATATCGCCAAAGAGGATATCCGCGATCGCGTTGCCTTGCTCCTGTCCGCCATACCAGGCCTGGAGCACGGCGGGAACCGCCGTGTCCCAATCTGAGGTCTGGATTGCGCCCCCAGTCGTGAGCACCACGATGGTGTTGGGATTGGCGGCAGCTACCTGTTGAATTAGCTTGCCTTGCCCGTTGGGCAGGCGCAAGGTGGAACGGTCTCCACTCTCCGATCCGTAATCGCGCACCACGACGATCGCGACGTCGGCGGTGCGCGCCAGCTCGGCGGCCGCCTGCGCCGCCGGCGCGATCACGCTGGCGGGAGGAACCCAGCCCAGCTTGAACTGCGGGCCGGTGTCGGTCGTGGCCGGGGCGGTGTTGGAAAACTCGGCGCGTATGGAATGGACCGAACCGGCTTCGAAATCGAGCGTGACCGTCTTCGTTTCCGGCGGCTGGGTCACCGTGGTGATACCGGCGGTCGACGCCACCAGTTCGCCGTCCACGAACAGGCGGCTGACGCCCGTGCTGGTCAGCGCGAGCTCGTAGGAGCCGGTGACGGGCGCGGGCAGCGTGCCGGTCCACCGGATCGAGCTGCTGCCATTGATGCTGACCGGAACAGTCGGAAACTCGGGTGAGGAAGCGGAAAAGCCCGGGAACAGGAAGAAGCCCCCGTTGATGGCGGCGTAGGGCTCGGTGCGATCGATTTCAGGCGTGCCGGAAAAGTCGGGATTCAGGAAGTACTCGGCGCGTATGCCGCTGCCCTGTCCGTTCGCCGGCTTCAGGAAACCTTGCGGGATCGGGTCCGGCCCGGGTAGGAACGATGCGGGGGTGACGGGGGCGGAGCCGGGGCTGTACGCCACCTCCACCCCTTTCGCACGCGACCGGATCGCTTCCAGCGCGCTGACCGTGTAGGTCGGCTTCACCAGGCCGCTGCCGCCGCCGGCGGCGACGTTATTGGCATCGGCGCCGATCACGGCGATCGATCTGATGCCGCTCTTGAGGGGAAGCACCTGGTTTTCGTTCTTCAGCAACACGATCGCCTGTTGCTCGATGGCGCGGGCGATCGCGCCGTGCTCGGCCTCGGGCAGCGGCTGGACTGTCGCCCGATTGTCGAACAGGCCGCGCAGGAACATCTCGCGCAGGATGCGCAGTACGGCGTCGTCGATGCGCGATATCGGCACCTGGCCGGCGCCCACGGCGGCCAGCAACGGTTCGCAGAAGCGGCACGCAGCCTGCCCCGGGCCGGATGGGCTGCCCGGGTTGTCGGGCTGCGGGTATGCTCCCGGCAACTCCTGGTCGAGGCCGCTCATGATCGCCGGCACCGTACTGAAGCTTGCGTTGTAGTCGGTCATGACCCAGCCCTGGAAGCCGATCTGCCGCTTCAGGATCTGGTTCAGCAGCAGATCGTTCTCGCAAGCGTAAACGCCATTGACCTTATTAAAGGAACACATGACTGAACCGGGACGCGCGGTGGGCACCGCAATGCCGTACGGCCTGGTATAGATTTCCTGGATCGCGCGCTCGTCGGCCGTGACGTTCAGGCCAAAGAGCCGATTGGTTTCCTGGGCGTAGAGATTGTAATGCTTGACGGCGCTGATGACGGGACTGTCCTGGATGCCCTGCACCTGGGCCGCTCCCATGGTGCCGACCAACAAGGGGTCCTCGCCGAAATTCTCGAATGTACGGCCGAACGGGGGCGCGCGCGCGATGTCCAGGACGGGGCCGAGCACGACGTTGTGCCCTGTCCAGTAGGCCTCCTTGCCCATGACCTCGCCATATTGCCTGGCAAGCTAGGGATTCCAGGTCGCTGCCAACGCTTTTCCGGAGGGAAGCGCCGTCGCCCGCTGACCGTTGACGGCGGGATCGGCGATGCGGATGCCGACCGGCCCGTCCGCCATCGTCAGCGCGGGAATGCCCAGGCGTGGAATCGGGGCATTGTAGAAGCCGTAGTAGTTGTTCAACTCGCCGTGCAGCATGTCGATCTTTTCTTGCAGCGTCATCCTTGCCAACAAGCTGCGGGCACGCATGTCCGCCTGAGCCACNNCGTCGGCGGCGGACGCGCCCGGGGCTTTTGCAACCGCCGTGACCGATGCCTGCGACTGGGACGCCGTGGCGACGGCATCGCGCCCGCCCGAATCGCCGCAACCCGCGACCAGCGCGCACGCGACGGTGCAGGCGAGCGCGGCAAGCGACCGTTGGATAGCTGGGTAACGCAGGGAAGGATTCATGACAGCTCCTCTCGGCAGGATTGGGCAAAGCGCCACGGCCAGCATAGGCCAAACACGAGGGCGAACTGTCTCTGGATTCGAGCAAGTCGAACGCACTTGACGCTTCTCAAAGATACGCAAGACTTTTGGAACGTGATGAAGTGCTGGATCAAACCGAGCCGCACCAGACTATTGTAGAGATTCCAGATCCGGGGCCGGCACGGAACCGGCAGTCACGCACGACAGCGATCGGGGATCAGGCCATCTGCACGATCGCCTTGCGAAACCGTGCCAGCGAAAAGGCGAACAGCACCGCTCCGATCGCCGCCAGCGCCGCCATCGACGGCCAGACGATCTCCAGCCCGGCGCCGCGGAACAGGATTGCCTGGCTGAGGCTGACGAAATGGGTGGTCGGCGCCAGCGACATCAGCCAGCGCACGGCGTCCGGCATGCTTTCGCGCGGGGTCATGCCGCCGGACAGCAACTGCAGCGGGATCAGGGTCAGTATCAGGAGCAGGCCGAACTGGGGCATGCTGCGCGCCAGCGTCGCCATGAAGATCCCCATCGAGGTGGTGGCGAACAGGTGCAGCGCGACACACAGCAGGAACAGGGCGGCCGATCCCTGCAGCTGCACCCCAAGCCCGGCGCGGATCACCAGCGTCAGCGACAGCAGCGCGGCGGCAAGGACGATCAGTCCCATCGCCCACACCTTGGACAACATGATCTCGGTGGGCGTGACCGGCATCACCAGCAGGTGTTCGATCGTCCCGTGCTCACGCTCGCGGATCAGCGCCGCGCCGGTCAGGATGATCGACAGCATCGTGATGTTGTTCGCCAGCTCCGTCACCGCGCCGAACCACGACGGGTCGAGCGACTGGTTGAAGCGCTGGCGCACCACCACGTCGACGGTCGGCGTCGTGCCGGCGCGGTAGCGCTGCAGGAATTCCGTGATCTCTTCCATGACGATTTGCTGGACCCACCCACTGCCCGTGAAGGCCTGGCTCATCCGGGTCGCATCGACCGCCAGCTGTATCTGCGGCCCTTTCCCGGCCAAAACGTCGCGCTGGAAATTCGGCGGGATGTCGAGCACGAAGGTATAGTCTCCGGCGTCCATGCCGGCGTCGGCCTCGGGGCCCGTGATGTGCGCCGGTGGCGTGAACCGGGGCGGGTAGAAGGCCGCCGTGATCCGGCCCGACAGCGCCGAACGGTCCTCGTCGACGATCCCGACCGCGGCGCGGTGCAATCCCTCGGGGGCGGCGGTGGCGGCGGTGTACAGGGCCACAGTGAAGGTGTAGACGATCAACAGCATCAGCGCGGGATCGCGCCACAGGCTCCACAATTCCTTGACGCCGAGCCGGTAGACGTTCGACAGGCGCACCTCCATGTCATTTCTCCTGTTTCCTGAGCAAGGCGATGGCTGCCCCCAGCAGCACCGGATACGCCGCCGCGATCGGCCACAGGGCCTGGTGCAGGTCGGCCATGCCGAGTCCCTTGTTGAATACCCCGCGGCTGATGCCGAACATGTGGCTGGCCGGGTACAACTCGCCGATGACCCGTCCGGCGCACTCGAGCGAGGACACCGGGTTGATCAGGCCGGCGAACTGGACCGCGGGCAGCATGGTGCCGATCAGGGTGAAGAACATGGCCGCGATCTGGCTGCGGGTGAGGGCGGAAGCCAGCAGGCCGATGGCGGTCGTGCCCAGCACGTACAGCAGCGTCGCCAGTGCCAGCGTGGCGAAGCTGCCAGTGATCGGCACCTCGAAGAGCGTGACCGCCGCCAGGCACATCAGCAAGAAGTTCAGCATGGCCAGTGCGACGTAGGGC
Source organism: Massilia sp. (assembly GCA_003520365.1). GTDB lineage: Bacteria > Pseudomonadota > Gammaproteobacteria > Burkholderiales > Burkholderiaceae_D > Telluria > Telluria haematophila. The sequence continues at coordinate 741 of DOUW01000025.1, read as the reverse complement.
ATTTGCTTGCCGACCAAAAACTCGGTGCGCGTGGTGGGCGTGACGTACAGGTTGACGATCGAGCCGAGCTCCTTTTCGCGCACCACCGCCAGCGCGCTGAGCATCGCGGGCAAGAGCAACAGCAGCAGGGGAATCACTGCCGGAACGATCGCCGTCAGGCTGCGCACGTCCGGGTTGTAGCGAAAACGTGTTTCCATCGATGCGGCCACGGCCGCGGCGCCGAGGCCGCGCCGCAGCGCTTCCTGGGCCAGCCAGTGCTGGTGCAGCCCCTGGACATAGGCTGCCGCCGTGTTGGCGCGCTGCGGCATGGCGCCGTCGATCCAGGCGCCGATACTGACCGCGCGTCCGTGCGCGAGGTCGCGTGCGAAGCCGGGCGGAATCTCGATGGCGAGCGACAGTTCGCCGTTGCGCATCCGGTGGTCGAGGTCGGCGTAGTCAAGGATCGGCGCCTGTTCCGTGAAGTAACGCGATCCGGCGATGTTCAGCGCGTAGTCGCGGCTGAGCGCCGTATCGAAGCGGTCGAGCACCCCGAAGCGCAGGTGCTCGACATCCATGTTGATGCCATAGCCGATGACGAACATCAGCAGCAGCGAGCCGGACAGTGCCAGGGTGCCGCGGATCGGATCGCGCCGCAATTCGAGTGCTTCGCGCCACAGGTAGCTGATCATGCGCGCCAGCCCTTGCCACACTGGAGAGGCCCGCTGCGCGGCCGGCGCGACCGGCGCGGCGGGCGGGGCCGGG
>DOUW01000475.1 GCA_003520365.1 Massilia sp. | reverse complement strand
CGCCGCCATCTGCGTTACCGTGCCCATTAAAGGCTCGGCGCCGCCCTGTTCCAGCACCAGCACGCGCAGGCCGGACCGGGCCAGTTCGCGCGCGGTGCTGGCCCCGCCGGGGCCGCTGCCGACGACGATGGCGTCATAGGAAGGTAAAAGGGGAGGCATGGACGGAAGCGCTGTCGGGAGACGCCGATGCTACCACGGCCCCCACGCTTTCTCGCCACCTGGGAGCGCGGCATCGCGCTACCGTGCGTCAACTTGTATATACATGTTTGTATGCTTTTGTTTCACTATGACGATAGGGCAATAAAGCCTGCTATGATCTGGCGCGCAGCTGTCGGCGGCGATCCCGCGGGCAGTCCCTTCGAGTTCGTGAGAGAGACCATGAAACGTCCACAAATGCTCATCATCGCGGCCAGCCTGGCGTTCGCCGGCACGGCCTTTGCTGCCCCTGCCGGCTCCGGCGCCACGCTGGATGCCTCCAATCCCTTCGCCAAGCCGAGCGCGCTGCCGTTCAACTACCCGGCCTTCGACAAGATCAAGGACGAGCACTTCCTGCCGGCCTACGCCGCCGGCATGCGCGAACAGCTGCGCGAAGTGGCGAGCATCGCCGACAACAAGGCGGCGCCGACGTTCGATAACACCATCGTCGCGCTGGAGCGCTCGGGCCAGATGCTGTCGCGCGTGGCCGCCGTGTTCTCGAACCTGCAGACCGCCAACACCAACGACCGCCTGGACGCGATCGACCGCGAAATGTCGCCCAAGCTGGCGGCGCACAGCGACGCCATCCACCTGAACCCGAAACTGTTCAAGCGCGTCGAGACCCTGTACAACAAGCGCAGCAGCCTGGGCCTGGACGCCGAGGCGGCCTTCCTGCTCGAGCGCTACTACAAGGAATTCGTGCGCGCCGGCGCCAAGCTCTCAAGCGCGGACAAGGAAAAACTGAAGGCCTACAATGGCCAGATCGCCTCCCTGCAGTCCGAGTTCTCGCAGCGCGTGCTGAAGGAGGCGAACGCCTCGGCCCTGATCGTCAACACCCGCGAGGAATTGGCCGGCCTGTCCGACGCCGAGATCGCCGCCGCCGCCGCCGAGGCGAAGAAGCGCGGCATGGACGGCAAGTACGCCATCGCCATCGTCAACACCACCATCCAGCCGCCGCTGGCGAGCCTGACCAACCGGTCGGTGCGCGAGCGCCTGCAGGCCGCCTCGATGAACCGCGGCAGCCGCGGCGGCGAATTCGATTCGCGCGACCTGGTGCTGAAGCTGGTCAAGCTGCGCGCCGAGCGCGCCACCTTGCTGGGCTACCCGAACTACGCCGCCTACTCGCAGGAACTGGAAACCGCGAAGAACCCGGCCGCCGTCAACAAGCTGCTGGCCGAACTGGCCAAGCCGGCCGTCGACAACGCGAAAAAGGAAGCGGGCGAGATCCAGAAGATCATCGATGCGGAAAAAGGGGGCTTCAAGGTCGCCGCCCACGACTGGGCCTATTACACGGATAAAGTGCGCGCCGCCCAGTACAATTTCGACGAGAACCAGCTGCGCCCGTATTTCGAGATGAACAACGTCCTGGTCAACGGCGTGTTCTTCGCCGCGACCAAGGAATACGGCATCACCTTCAAGGAGCGCAAGGACCTGCCGGTCTACGATCCGGACGTGCGCACCTTCGATGTCATCGACGCCAACGGCAAGCCGCTCGCGATCTTCATCTTCGACCCCTACGCGCGCGCCAACAAGCAGGGCGGGGCCTGGATGAACGAGTACGTCTCGCAGTCCCACCTGCTGGGCAAGCACCCGGTCGTGGGCAACCACCTGAACATCCCGAAGCCGCCCGCTGGCGAGCCGACCCTGATGACCTATGACGAGGTGCGCACGGCCTTCCACGAGTTCGGCCATGCGCTGCACGGCATGTTCTCGGACGTGAAGTACCCGCACTTCTCGGGCACCAACGTGCCGCGCGACTTCGTCGAGTATCCGTCGCAGGTCAACGAGATGTGGGCGATCTGGCCGGAAGTCCTGGCCAACTACGCCAAGCACTACAAGACCGGCGCGCCGATGCCGAAGGAATTGCTGGACAAGGTGGTCGCCTCGAAAAAATTCAACCAGGGCTTCATGACGACCGAGTACCTGGCCGCTTCGCTGCTCGACCAGAAATGGCACCAGCTGACCCCGGCCCAGGTCCCGACCGACGTCCTCGCTTTCGAGGCGAAGGCCCTGAAGGACGCCGGCGTCGACTTCGCGCCGGTGCCGCCGCGCTACCGCACGACCTATTTCTCGCACTCGATGAACGGCGGCTACTCGGCCGGCTATTACGCCTACCTGTGGAGCGAAAAGCTCGACGCCGACACCGTGCAGTGGTTCACCGAGAACGGCGGCCTGTCGCGCAAGAACGGCGACCACTTCCGCAAGACCCTGCTGTCGCGCGGCGGCACCGCCGAGGCGATGGACCTGTTCCGCAACTTCCGCGGCCGCGACCCGATCATCGAGCCCCTGCTCGAACGCCGCGGCCTGACGGCGCAGTAGTTTCAAACGCAAGCTTCGTGTGCATGCCGGCCGGGAGACAGGCCGGGCATGCACACGTCACCTCATTCACCACCACCATAAACAGAGACACATGAATCGTCCACGCATGCTCCTGATCGCCGCCAGCGTCGCCGTGGCCAACCTGGCCTGGGCCGCACCGAGCGCCTCGCTCGACGCCGCCAACCCGTTCGCCAAGCCGAGCACCCTGCAATATGGCTACCCGGCCTTCGACAAGATCAAGAACGAACACTTCGCGCCGGCGTTCGCCGAAGGCATGCGCCAGCACGCCGCCGAAGTCGAAGCGATCGCCAACAACAAGGCCGCGCCTACTTTTGAGAACACCATCGTCGCGATGGAGCGCTCGGGCCAGCTGCTGACCCGCGTGCAGGCCGTGTTCCAGACCCTGATCGGCTCCTACACCAACGACCAGCTGCAGGCGCTGGACAAGGAGCTGGCGCCGAAGCTGGCCGCGCACGCCGACTCGATCCGCCTGAACCCGAAACTGTACGCCCGCATCAAGGCCCTGTACGACAAGCGCAACAGCCTCAAGCTCGACGCCGAATCGGCCTACCTGGTCGAGCGCTACCACAAGGACTTCGTGCGCGCCGGCGCCCAGCTGTCGGAAGCGGACAAAGCCAAGCTGAAGGCCATGAACAGCCAGCTGGCCGCCCTGCAGACCCAGTTCAGCCAGAACGTGCTGAAGGAAGTGAACGCCTCGGCGTTCGTGGTCGACACCCGCGAGGAACTGGCCGGCCTGCCGGAGAAGGCGATCGCCGCCGCCGCGCTTGAGGCGAAGAAGCGCGGCCTGGAAGGCAAGTTCGTGTTCCCGGTCGTGAACACCACCCAGCAGCCGCTGATGTCGACCCTGAGCAATCGCGGCACCCGCGAAAAACTGTTGAGCCTGTCGATGGCGCGCGGTGCGCGCGGCGGCGAGTTCGACAACCGCGAGGTCGTGCTGAAGCTGGCCAAGCTGCGCGCCGAACGCGCCGAGCTGCTCGGCTTTGAGAGCCACGCCGCCTATTCGCTGGCGGACCAGACCGCCAAGACCACCGGCGCCGTCAACAAGCTGCTGTCCGACCTGACCGTGCCGGCCGTGCGCAACGCCGGCAAGGAAGCGGCCGAGATCCAGCAAGTAATCGATGCCGAGAAGGGGGGCTTCAAGGTCGCCGCCTCCGACTGGAACTACTACAGCGACAAGGTGCGCGCCGCCAAGTACGCCTTCGATGCCAACGAACTGAAGCCCTACTTCGAGTTCAACAACGTCCTGAACGGCGCCTTCTTCGCTGCCAACCAGCTGTGGGGCATCACCTTCAAGGAGCGCAAGGACCTGCCGGTCTACGATCCGGACGTGCGCGTGTACGACATCTTCGAAGAAAACGGCACCCACCTGGCGATTTTTGTGGTCGACCCGTATGCGCGCGCCAACAAGCGCGGCGGCGCCTGGATGAGCGCCCTGGTCACCCAGAGCAAGCTGCTGGGTAACAAGCCGGTCATCACCAACAACCTGAACCTGGTCAAGCCGGCCGCCGGCGAGCCGACCCTCCTGACCTGGGACGAAGTGCGCACCACCTTCCACGAATTCGGCCACGGCACCCATGGCTGGTTCTCGAACGTGAAATACCCGCGCTTCTCGGGCACCAGCGTGCCGCGTGACTACGTCGAGCTGCCGTCGCAGGTCTACGAGATGTGGATGGCCTGGCCGGAAGTGCTGGCCAACTACGCCAAGCACTACCAGACCGGCGCGCCGATGCCGAAGGAACTGCTCGACAAGCTGCGCGCGTCGCAGCGCTTCAACGAAGGCTACCGCACCACCGAATACCTGGCGGCCGCGGTGCTGGACCAGAAATGGCACCAGCTGGGCTCGAAGGCGATTCCGTCGGACGTGAAGAGCTTCGAAGCGCAGGCGTTGAAGGAAGCCGGCCTTGACTTCGGCCCGGTCCCGCCGCGCTACAGCACGACCTACTTCTCGCACGCCTTTGCGGGCGGCTACTCGGCCGGCTACTACAGCTACCTGTGGGCCGAGCGCCTCGATGCCGACGCCGGCGAGTGGTTCAAGGAAAACGGCGGCCTGTTGCGCAAGAACGGCGAGCGCTTCCGCCAGATGGTGCTGTCGAAGGGCGGCACCATGGATGCGGTCGAGATGTACCGGTCCTTCCGTGGGCGCGATCCGGAAATCGGACCGCTGCTGGAGCGTCGTGGTTTGACGGCTGAGTGATCTGGGGTGGCGGTGGAGCTAACGCTGTTCTGTTTGCACCGCCAACAATGATCGTCGTTTCGCGTGGGCACGGAGTGCCCACCCTACGGGGGGCTTCGGTGACCGCCCGGGTTATTCAAGAAGAAAGTGTTTATGAATCGTCCTCAAATGTTGTTGATCGCTGCCAGCGTCGCCGTCGCGAACCTGGCCTATGCCCAACCGGCGTCGCTGCTGGAAGCGTCGAACCCGTTCGCCAAGCCGAGCACCCTGCAGTTCCAGTACCCGCCGTTCGACAAGATCAAGAACGAGCACTTCGCGCCCGCGTTTGCCGAAGGCATGCGCCAGGAAGCGGCGGAGATCGAAGCGATCGCCAACAACAAGGCGGCGCCGACCTTTGACAACACCATCGTCGCGATGGAGCGTTCGGGCCGCCTGCTCGACCGTGTCGGCGCGGCCTTCGGCACCCTGCAAGGCTCGTACACGAACGACACCCTGCAGGCGCTGGCCAAGGAACTGGCGCCGAAGCAGGCTGCCCACAACGATGCGATCCGCCTGAACCCGAAGCTGTACGCGCGCATCAAGGCGCTGTACGACAAGCGCGACAAGCTGAACCTGGACGCCGAGTCGAAATACCTGCTCGAGCGCTACCACACCGACTTCGTGCGCGCCGGCGCCCAGCTCTCCAGCGCCGACAAGGACAAGCTGAAGGCGATGAACGGCCAGCTGGCCGCGCTGTCGACCCAGTTCGCCCAGAACGTGCTGAAGGAAGCCAACGCCTCGGCGCTGGTGGTCGACACCCGTGCCGAACTGGCCGGCATGTCGGACAAGCAGATCGACGCCGCCGCCGCGGAAGGTAAAAAACGTGGCCTGGACGGCAAGTTCGTGATCCCGGTCGTGAACACCACCCAGCAAGCCGGCCTGTCGGTGCTGACCAACCGCGCCACCCGCGAAAAACTGCTGGCCGCATCGTTGGCGCGCGGCTCGCGCGGCGGCGAGTTCGACAACAAGAACATCGTGCTGCAGATCGCCAAGCTGCGCGCCGAACGCGCCGTGCTGCTGGGCTACCCGAACTACGCCGCCTACAACCTGGAAGACCAGACCGCGAAGACCACCGGCGCCGTCAACAAGCTGCTGGCCGAATTCGCCAAGCCGGCCGTGAACAACGCCCGGAAGGAAGCGGCCGAGATCCAGAAGGCGATCGACGCCGAGAAAGGCGGCTTCCAGGCCGCCGCCCACGACTGGGCCTTCTACAGCGACAAGGTACGCCAGCAGCGCTACGCCTTCGACGCCGGCCAGCTGCGTCCGTACTTCGAGCTGAACCGCGTGCTGCAGGACGGCGTGTTCTTCGCCGCCAACAAGGAATTCGGCCTCACCTTCAAGGAACGCAAGGACCTGCCGACCTATGTCGAGGACGTGCGCACCTTCGACGTGTTCGACGCCGACGGCAAGCAGCTGGCGATCTTCACCTTCGACCCGTACGCGCGCTCGAACAAGCGCGGCGGCGCCTGGGCCAATGCCCTGGTCGGCCAAAGCAAGCTGCTGGGCACCAAGCCCGTCATCGCCAACAACCTGAACATCGCCAAGCCGGCCGCGGGCGAGCCGACCCTGCTCACCTACGACGAAGTGCGCACCACCTTCCACGAGTTCGGCCATGCGCTGCACAGCATGTTCTCGGAAGTGAAATACCCGCGCCTGGCGCGCGTGCCGCGCGACTACGTCGAGTTCCCGTCGCAGGTCAACGAGATGTGGATGGCCTGGCCGGAAGTGCTGGCCAACTACGCCAAGCACTACCAGACCGGCGAGCCGATGCCGAAGGAACTGCTGGATAAAGTGCAGGCGTCCGCCCAGTTCAACGAAGGCTTCCGCACCACCGAGTACCTGGCCGCGTCGCTGCTGGACCAGGCCTGGCACCAGCTGGCGCCGAACCAGATCCCGACCGACGTGCTGGCCTTCGAGGCTGAGGCGCTGAAGAAGGCGGGCGTGGACTTCGCGCTGGTGCCGCCGCGCTACCGCACCACCTACTTCTCGCACACCTTCTCGGGCGGCTATTCGGCCGGCTACTACGGTTACCTGTGGGCCGAGAAGCTCGATGCCGACACCGTGAACTGGTTCAAGGAAAACGGCGGCCTGACCCGCAAGAACGGCGACCACTTCCGCAAGACCCTGCTCTCGCGCGGCGGCACGCTCGACGCGATGCAGATGTACCGCAACTTCAGCGGCCGCGATGCGCAGGTGCAGCCGCTGCTGGAGCGCCGTGGTTTGACGGGCGAGTAAGCTGTCGGCCGCTGTGCGGTTGATCTGATGTTGTACCGCGTGGGCACAAGTGCCCANNGGGCTCTTGAGCCCACGCGTTCTTTCGTGTCCATGCACACCTTAATCCGGTGTATAAATCACCCGTTTCCCACTACGAAAAACGCTCCAAGCGATGAGTGCTCAACCCCTGCACGGTATTACCTTAGAATCACTGTTAACCCGCCTGGTCGAGCACTATGGCTGGGACGGACTCGGCCGCCGGATCGACATCAACTGTTTTCAGAAAGATCCGAGCATCAAGTCGAGCCTGAAGTTCCTGCGCCGCACGCCCTGGGCGCGCGAGCAGGTCGAGAAGCTGTATCTCGAGACCCGCTTCCCCAACTAGAGCGAGAAAGACATGCTGAACGAGAACGAATCGAACGAATCGAACCTGAAGGCGCACCTGAAGACGCTGCACCGCAGCCTGTCCGAGACCGATCAGGTCGACGAGGAACTGCAGATGCTGCTGCGCCAGCTCGACGGCGACATCAAGCAGGTGCTCGAGCGCCGCGCCGACCAGGACCTCGACGCCAACACCTATGGCCTGGGTTCGCGCACCCAGGAACTGAGCGCCCGCTTCACCGCGCGCCACCCGAACATGGCGACTACGCTGCGTGAACTCGGCAACATCCTGTCGAGCATGGGCATCTGAAGGGTCGCTGCTCTACCACAAGTCATTGATATTCAAGCTATTTTTACGGCCGGGGAGCAGCCGGAAAAATGGTTTTCCGGTACAATGCCGGCCAATGAACTCCCCAACCAATCTCTTCGCGAGCGTGCCCAAGCGCTCCAGCCGCGCNNGTGCGACATCATCCTCGTCACCGGCGACGCCTACATCGACCATCCGAGCTTCGGCATGGCGCTGGTTGGCCGCCTGCTCGAGGCGCAGGGCTACAAGGTCGGCATCATCAGCCAGCCGGACTGGACTTCCGTGGATCCCTTCCGCGCCCTCGGCAAGCCGAATTTGTACTGGGGCATTACCGCCGGCAACATGGACTCGATGGTCAACCGCTACACGGCGGACCGCAAGATCCGTTCGGACGACGCCTACACGCCGAACGCCGAGCCGAACAAGCGGCCGGACCGCGCGGTGACGGTGTACGCCCAGCGCGTGCGCGAAGCCTATCCCGGCGTGCCGGTCATCGTCGGCTCGATCGAGGCCTCGCTGCGCCGCATCGCGCACTACGATTACTGGTCGGATAAAGTGCGCCGCTCGGTGCTGTTCGAATCGAAGGCCGATCTGCTGATCTTCGGTAATGCCGAACGCGCCCTGGTGGACGTGACGCGCCGCATCGCGGCCGGGGAGAACATCAAGAACATCCGCGACCTGCGCGGCACGGCTTTCCTGGTGCCGCAAGGCTGGCTGCCGGACGAAGAGTGGAGCGTGCACAATTCCACCCGCGTGGACGTGCCGGGCCGCATCGACAAGCAGCCGAATCCCTACGCGATGGCGCTGGAAGATCCAAAAGCTTGCGCGCTGGACAATGCCGCGCCGGAGCCGGAAGTGAAACCGGTCGTCATCATGACGCGCGAAGAGCGCCAGGCCGCCAAGCGCGAGCAGGCAAGAAAAACCGTGGTGCGCCTGCCGAGTTTCGAAACCGTCAGCGAAGACCCGGTGATGTACGCCCACGCTTCGCGCGTGTTCCACCTCGAATCGAATCCGGGCAATGCGCGCGCCCTGGTGCAATCGCACGGCGACCGCGACGTCTGGCTCAATCCGCCGCCGCTGCCGCTGGCCATGGACGAGATGGACAACGTCTACGACCTGCCGTATGCGCGCGCACCGCACCCGAGCTACGGCAAGGCCCACATCCCGGCCTGGGAGATGATCCGGTATTCGGTCAACATCATGCGCGGCTGCTTTGGCGGCTGCACTTTCTGCTCGATCACCGAGCACGAAGGCCGCATCATCCAGAGCCGCTCGGAGCCGTCGATCCTGCGCGAGATCGAACTGATCCGCGACACCACCAAGAATTTTGCCGGCACGATTACCGACCTCGGCGGACCCACGGCCAACATGTACCGCCTGGCCTGTAAAGATAAAACAATCGAGGAATCCTGCCGCCGCCTGTCCTGCGTGTACCCGACCATCTGCAGCAACCTGGGCACCGACCACAGCAAGCTGATCTCGCTGTACCGCAAGGCGCGCGCCATTCCCGGCATCAAGAAGATCCTGATCGGCTCGGGCCTGCGCTATGACCTGGCCGTGCGTTCGCCGGAATACGTGAAGGAACTGGTCACCCACCACGTGGGCGGTCTCCTGAAAATCGCGCCGGAGCACACCGAGCAGGGCACGCTGTCGAAGATGATGAAGCCGGGCATCGGCGCCTACGACGAATTCAAGCGCCTGTTCGACAAGTATTCGCTGGAAGCGGGCAAGAAGCAGTACCTGATCCCGTATTTCATCGCCGCCCACCCGGGCAGCACGGATGAGGACATGCTGAACCTGGCCCTGTGGCTGAAGAAAAATAACTTCAAGCTCGACCAGGTGCAGACCTTCACGCCGACCCCGATGGCGATGGCGACGACCATGTACCACAGCCGCAAGAATCCGCTGCACAAGGTGACGGAAGACTCGGAAACCGTGGAGACCGCGCGCAGCGGCAAGATGCGCAAGGCCCATAAAGCCTTCCTGCGCTACCACCACCCGGAGAACTGGCCGATCCTGCGCGAAGCGCTGACCAAGATGGGTCGTGGCGACCTGATCGGCAACGGCGAGCGCCACCTGGTGCCGGCCTGGCATCCGTCGGAAGAGGGGGGATCAGGCGCGGTGCGCGAGACCGGCGCACGCCAGCAGCCCCCGCGCCAGACCGGTGCACGCCCGACCACGGCGCCGCAGGGCGAGCGCAATCGCGGCACCGGCAT
>DOUW01000082.1 GCA_003520365.1 Massilia sp. | reverse complement strand
GGCGGCGCGGGCGAAGGCGGAGGCCGAGGCGGCGGCGCGCGAGGTGGCGCAGCCGGTGACGCAATAAACGGCCCAGGGGTGTGCACGAGGCGCACATCGTGCCGCCCTCCGCACGCTGGTTCCGGCTGCACGCGGCAACCCGCAAGTGGCGCGCAGGTAACGTATTCTCGTGCTCGGGCGGCTCAGCGCAGGTTGATGGCGACCAGTCTCCCGCCTGGCGATACGATGTAGAGCACGCCCTGCTCCGAAATCGCCAGTTCGCCGCCGAACGGGTAGGTCCACACGACCTCGCGCGTAGCGAGGTCGAGCGCCACTGTCCTGCTTCCCGAACTGGCGAACAGGAGGTTGGACGTAACGACCATGTCGGCATAGGCGCTGTCGAACCACATGCCGGACTGCGAGGGCGGCGCGTTCGCCGGCAGGGGCGCGGTCCACTGCAACAGCCCCGTGGAGGCTGCGCGTGCTTCCACCGCGCTGCCGTTCGCACCGAAGGTATAGACGGTGTCCTGCGCCAGCACCGGGTGCCCGAAGCTGGCGCCCTGCCCTACCCAGGCGCGGGCACGCGTTCGCAGGTCGAACGCCACCAAGCGCCTGTCGAGGGTGATGATGGCCATGCGCTCGTTCATGACGGGAGACGTCGTGCCTTCCAACACCCAATTGACACCTTCCTCGAGGATCGAGAATGCGATGCCGCCATGGGCAAGGTCGAGGGCATACAGGATATTTCCCTGATAAATCCAGGCGTAACTGTCGTCCACCGACGGGGTCCAGCCACTGACCGCCATCGCTTTGCTGCGCCATTCGACCTGGTGGGTCGCCGCATTGAACTTGACCAGGCCATCCCCACCGGTTCCGTTCTCGGCATAGACCATGTCGCCCACGACGGTGGGCGCAGGACCGGAGGACCAATGCAATTGCAGCGGCGTCTTGCTGAGCAGCCGGCCGCTGGCCTGGTCGAACACCCACAGGCAGCGGCCTTCGGGCGAGGCCGAGGTGATGACGACCTTGCCGTTGCCCACGGCAGGCGCCGTGACGAAGGTTTGCCTGCCCAGGTCATGGCGCCAGAGCGGGTTGGCATCCGCTTCGCCGAAGGCCAGCAGCTCGGCGTTGCCGGGGTAGCGGCCGAAGGCGACGAACACCCTGCCCTTGTCGATCACCGGCGCACTCATCTGCACGGCCGAGCCCGGTTCCGCTGTGCCATCCACGTTGCCCGGCCGCGTTTCCAACCTGGTCCAGCGGCGATTGAAACCTGCCGGATCGAAGTGCGCCGGCACATAGGCATTGTGCAGTGGGTTGCCGTTGTAGGTACTCCAGGGCGCCAGCCCCGCAATTGCGCTCAGGGGCGTGAGGTTGCTGGCCGGCTTCACCGTCACCGTCGTCGGCACGCGCCAGGGCGAACCGGTCACCGGGGACTTGCACTCGCGCGGATCGTCGTAGCACAAGCGCACTTCGAGCGAGGTCGCATGGACGCCGGCCTTCAGGCCGGACGCGGTGCGCATCTCGGCGTTGTAGCGGTTCTCGTTGATGCGGACAATCTTCGCCTCCGGCGCGACCAGGCCGGCGCTGTCGACGATCCCGAACGACACGGGGACGTCGAACGTGGAATTGAGTTGCGCGTCGAGCTGGAAGCTCACCGGCTCGTCCTCGTAGGTGACAAGCGCGATCGCCGCGGGGACGGTCATGCGCTCTTTCGCCTGGGCCGCGGAGGCGACGGTGACCGTGACCGGAATATGCCAGGGGGAACCCGGCAACGGCTTGTTGCAGAAGCGCGGATCGTCCTCGCACAGGCGCACCTGCAGGTAAGTCGTATGCACGCCCTCGGACATCGCAGCCGTTCGCAGGACAAGCGCGTAGCTGAGGTCGGAATGCCTGAGCAGGCTCACCTGGGAAGAGACGACTCCCTTGCTGTCGATGATGGCAGCGTTGAACGGTTTTTCGAACGTGCGGCTCGACAATGCCTTGACCTCGAAGGCGGCGCTCTCGCCGGCGTAGGTCGACAGCGACACCGTTCCCGGTGAAAACGTCAGCCAGGTCCCGCCCGGGGTGACCTGGGGGATGCCGTTGTCCACCGGTGCCGTGGCGACAGGGCTCCCCGCCCCAGCACCGCCGCCGCCGCCGCCGCAACCTGCTACCAATGCGGCGCACAGGAGCGCGGCAATGATCGATCGACCGAGATGCATGTCTCCGCCCGTCATTTGTTATAAAAATATACAAACAAATTATACGGAACGGTATTCACTTTTAAATAAATTTATTGCCGGTGAGGCAGGGACGCGACACGACGACCGCAGCGGGTCGACCACCGTCGCGGAAACCGGCTCAGCGCCTGAAAATCCAGAGGATCAGGGTGATGACGATCGAGACCACGATGCAGGTCACGATCGGAAAATGAAAGCTGAAGCCTTCGCGCACGACGTGGATGTCGCCCGGCAGGCGGCCGAAAGGAAGGCGGCGCAGCCAGGGCCAGGCCAGGCCGGCCGCGAGGATGAGGGCGCCGAGGATGATGAGCAGGCGTTGCATGCAAATGGTCGATCGGTTGCGGGCGCGCAGGCGCGGCCACGGTACTGACACTTGCCGTAACGGGCTGCGCGCGCCGTCCGGCAACCGGAATCGTCATTCTGCCGAAAGCGCCTGCGGCGCGGCGCGCAGGACGGGGCGCGGCAGGAAGCGCAGCAGGAAGCGCACGGGCCCGGGCGGCGTGCGTCGAGGTTGGCAACCCCTATGCTATATTGAATTTACGCGACGATCGGCAGCGCCAGCCGAGGCTGAAGGCAGCTTGCGGCAGCGCGGCCGACCATCACTCACTCAAATTGACAGGGGAGGTAGCATGCCAACAACCTGGATTATCACGGCCAACGCCGGCCGGGCACGGATCTTTTCCGAGGATGAGCCAGCAGCACCACTGCAAGAAATCGAGGACATGGTCAACAACGCGGTACGCCTGCGCGAGTCGGAAGTCCTGACCGACAGGCTGGGCCCGACCGCGGCCGCCGGCAGCGGCCACAACATCGGCGGCACGCAAGGCGGCGGCGCTGCCCACAATAGCGGCGCCGGTGCGCCGAACAAGCAATACCAGCCCGCACACACCCAGGCCGAGCAGGAAGCCGACCAGTTCGCGCGCGACATCTCGAGCTACCTGCTGAAAGCCCACCAGGAGGGCCGCTTCCAGCAGCTCGTGCTGTCGGCGTCGCCCCAGTTCCTGGGCGCCCTGCGCGCCGTCATGGACCCGCACATCAAGCCCCTGATCAAGCTCGAGTTCAACAAGGACTACACCCACGTCGCGCCGAACCAGTTGCGCGAGCAGCTGCAGGCGCAACAGGCCAAGACGGCCGAATGACGGCCGGCCAGGCCCAGGCCTGGTTCCCGCAAGTCCCGTAGGCCAGCCTCCCAGGCTGGCTTTTTTCTTGCGGGAGCGCGGCGCATCGGCAGTCCCTGCACCACGCCGCTATTCGTGCGGCCGGGTTCGTCCATACGGGCTACCATGGCCCTATCGACATTCCGAGGGTTTCCCATGAACCGACGACTCGCTCCCGCCCTGGTCAAAGGCACCATGCTGGCATCCGTCGCCCTGCTGGGCATGAAGGCCTACGCCTCCGGCAAGGCCGCCGTCACCGACCTCGAGACCATCCCCCGGCTCGACGTGCAACGCTACATGGGCACCTGGTATGAAATCGCCCGCTTTCCCAACCGCTTCGAGCGCAAGTGCGAAGGCTTCACCACGGCGACCTATACGGCCAGGCCCGACGGCAGCGTGAAGGTCGAGAATCGCTGCCGGCTCGCCGACGGCAGCACCAACCTGGCCGAAGCCATCGCGCGCCAGGTCGGGCCGGCCGATTCGCCGCGCCTGAAGGTCCGTTTCGCGCCGGCCCTGCTGTCCTTCATTCCCCTGGTCTGGGGCGACTACTGGGTAATCGATCTCGACCGCGATTACCAGCTCGCCGCCGTCAGCGAGCCGGGCCGCGATTACCTGTGGATCCTGTCCCGTACGCCCAAGGTCGACAAACCGGTGCTGGACGCCTTGCTGGCACGGCTGACCGGCCAGGGTTTCGACGTACGCAAGCTGTTATATACCCCCCAGGAATGAGTTAAGCAGGCGGCCTGCTTGCAATATCACTCACAGTGTTGACTGTGAAACAAACATTCACCGCATCAATAACAGCAATTGGAAATGTGAATTAGAAATTCGTTCGCGCAACGGCTACAGTGGTCTTTTCGTCCAGCCGGCGCAGGCGCCGCGGCCCCGCGCCGCGTGCCCTACTCGTGCCCGGTCGGCAGATTCACCTTCCCGTCCCGATGCGGTACCGAGCATGAACGATTGCAGCAGCAGCCTGTCCCATGAACCACTCGAGGGGGCGGCATGATCGTCCGTGAGCGTCCCAACGGCCTGCGCCTGTTCCTGACCATGCGCGGCTCGATTCTCTCGAGTATCTGGAAAAGCCTGAGTGTCACCACCCTGCTCGCTGTCGTCATCTCCTGGACCCATGGCGAACTGGGCGACTACAAGGTGCACCTGACGATCACGCCGTTCACGCTGATGGGCCTGCCGCTGGCGATTTTCCTCGGCTTTCGCAACAACTCCGCCTACGACCGCTTCTGGGAAGGCCGCAAGCTGTGGGGCGAACTGGTCCTGCGCGGCCGCAACTTTGCCCGCGAGTGCCTGAGCCTGATCGATCCCATCGCCGGCAACGAAGCCGTGCGCGATCGCATGATCCGGCGCGCCATCGCCTTCGCGCATGCGCTGCGCCACCAGCTGCGCGGGACCGATCCGGCGGCCGACGTGGCGCCGCACCTGATGCCGGGCGAGTGGGCCGCAGTGCGCAAGCGGCGCAACCTGACCCATGCGCTGATGCTGGAAATGGGCAAGGACCTGGCCCTGTGCCGCAATACCGGCATGCTCGACAGCGTGCGCGCCGCCGCGCTCGACGCCAACATCTCCGCCATGGTCGCCACCGGCGCCTCCTGCGAGCGCATCAAGAACACGCCGATCCCGTTCTCGTATACGCTGCTGCTGCACCGCACCTCTTACCTGTACTGCTTCCTGCTGCCTTTCGGCCTGGTCGACAGCCTCGGTTACCTGACGCCGCTGGTGGTGGCCATCGTTGCCTACACCTTCTTCGGCCTGGACGCGCTGGGCGACGAGATCGAGGAGCCGTTCGGCCTGTCGCCGAACGACCTGCCGCTCGACGCCATCTGCCGCGCCATCGAAATCGACCTGCGCGACGCGCTGGGCGATCCCGACCTGCCGCCACCGCTGGTGCCGGTCAACAACTGGCTGCGCTGAGTACGAGCGGCCTCTCACTGCAAGACGAACCATGATGAACGAAGCATACCAAGACCGAATCGCCTGTCCCCTGCTGCGCGAACGCATCACCACCGCGGCAGAGGCAGCCTCCTTCATCCGCGACGGCATGACCGTCGGCATGAGCGGCTTCACCCGTGCCGGCGACGTCAAGCTGGTGCCGGCGGCGCTGGCCGAACGCGCGCGCCGCGAGCCGCTGCGCATCACCCTGCTGACCGGGGCCTCGCTCGGCAACGACACCGATAAACTGCTCACCGAAGCGCATGCGCTGGCGCGCCGCGCCCCGTTCCAGGTCGACCCGGTGCTGCGCGCGGCGATCAACCGCGGCGAAGTCATGTACATCGACCAGCACCTGTCCGAGACCGTCGAGGTGCTGCGCTCGGGCCACCTGGGCCCGGTCGACGTGGCCGTGATCGAGGCGGTGCGCATCACCGAGTCGGGCGGCATCGTGCCGACCACCTCGGTGGGCAACAGCGCCAGTTTCGCGATCCTGGCCGACAAGGTGATCGTCGAGATCAACCTGGCGCAGCCGCGCGCGCTCGAGGGCATGCACGACATCTGGATCCCGAAGAAGCGTCCGATGCGCGAACCGATCCCGCTGATGCACGCCGAGGACCGCGTCGGCACGCCGGCGATCGAGATCCCGCCCGAGAAGATCGCCGCCATCGTCTTCACCGACCAGCCGGACAGCACCTCGGCGAACCTGCCGCCGGACGCCGAGACGGCGGCCATCGCGCGCCACCTGGTGAACTTCTTCTGCAAGGAGATCGAGGCCGGCCGCCTGACGAAGCGCCTGCTGCCGCTGCAGGCCGGCATCGGCACCATCGCCAACGCCGTGATGGCCGGCTTCGTCGACAGCCCCTTCGAACACCTGATCATGTATTCCGAGGTGCTGCAGGACTCCACCTTCGACCTGTTCGATGCCGGCAAGCTCGATTTCGCTTCCGGCTCCTCGATCACGCTCTCGCCGGCCAAGACCGCCCAGGTCTTCCCCGAGCTGGAACGCTATGCCGACCGCCTGGTGCTGCGCCCGCAGGAAGTGTCGAACCATCCGGAAGTGATCCGGCGCCTCGGCATCATCGCGATCAACACCGCGCTCGAGGCCGACATCTACGGCAACGTGAATTCGACCCACGTGGGCGGCACCCACATGATGAACGGCATCGGCGGCTCGGGCGACTTCGCGCGCAACGCCTACATGTCGATCTTCGCCACGAAGTCGACCGCGAAGGGCGGCAAGGTGTCCTCGATCGTGCCGATGGTCTCGCACGTCGACCACACCGAGCACGACGTCGACATCATCGTCACCGAGCAGGGCCTGGCCGACCTGCGCGGCCTGGCGCCGCGCGAACGCGCCACCGCGATCATCGCCAACTGCGTGCCGGCGCCCTACCAGGACATGCTGCGCGACTACGTGCGCGAGGCGCAGGCGCGTGGCGGCCAGACCCCGCACGTGCTGGAAAAAGCCTTTGCCTGGCACGAGCGCTACCGGCAAACCGGCTCGATGCTCGCCGATCCGGCCTGAGTTCCCTCCTTCCCGTGTGGTATGTAACGTGCCGCACTGCCTTCCCGTCACAAAAACGTGGATACCACGCCACGTTTTTGGGTTTAATTTCTTAAAAGAAATATAAAAGTAGCCAACAAACGGCACCAAACCTGCGAAAATTCATGCATTTCCACGCGGCAATTTCTAACTGCCCGCGTCGAATTCTTCTTTTCCTCGGTTTGAATATTTCATGAAACTCGACAATCTCAGAATACGGACCCTTCTTCTTGGCGGTTTCGGCACCATCCTGGCGGCCATGCTCATCCTGGTGGGCATGGGTATCGCCCAGATGAACAAGGCCGACGCCCTGACCAAGAAACTGGCGACCGAAAGCATCTACCGCGCCTCGATGCTGCAGGAATGGCAATCGATCATCGAAGTCAATGCCGCGCGTACCCTGGCCGCCATCAAGCTGGCCGACCCGGCCGACGAGAAGTTCTTCCTCGACGGCATCGCGATCTCGTCGAAGCGCTCGGACGTGCTGCACAAGGAAATCACCGCCAGCATCGAAGGCGACCCGAAGGCGCAGGCACTGTTCGCCGCCGTCGACAAGGAACGCAATGCCTACCGCGTGGCGCGCAAGACTGCGCTGGCGAAGAAAGCCGAGGGCGACGCCGAAGGCGTGCGCAAGTTCCTCGACACCGAGATGGTGCCGCGCGTGCAGTCCTACATCGACAGCCTGCGCGCCATGGTCAAGTACCAGCAGGACGACGTCGCCGCCGACACCGCCCGCATCGAAGCCGAATACAAGGCCAGCCTGCGCCTGCAGGTCGGCCTGGCGATCGCCGCCCTGATCGGTGGCGCCCTGTTCGCCTGGTGGATCGGCCGCCGCATCTCGGCGCCGCTGGACGAAGCCGTGGCCGTGGCGCAAACCGTCGCCAAGGGCGACCTGAGCAGCCGCATCGAAGCGCACGGCAGCAACGAGACCGGCGCGCTGATGGGCGCCCTGAAGGAGATGAACGCCAACCTGGTCGACATCGTCAGCCAGGTACGCGCGGGCACCGCCAGCATCGCCGACGCCGCCGACCAGATCTCGGCCGGCAACCTGGAACTGTCCTCGCGCACCGAGCAGCAGGCCGGCTCGCTGGAAGAAACCGCCTCCTCGATGGAAGAACTGACCTCGACCGTCAGGCAGAACGCCGACAACGCCCGTGAAGCGAACACCCTGGCGCAGGCCGCTTCGCAGGTGGCCGGCCGCGGCGGCGAGACCGTCGGCCGCGTGGTCCAGACCATGGAAGCGATCACCGATTCGTCGAAGAAGATCGCCGACATCATCGGCGTCATCGACGGCATCGCCTTCCAGACCAACATCCTGGCGCTGAATGCCGCGGTGGAAGCGGCACGTGCCGGCGAACAGGGCCGCGGCTTCGCGGTCGTGGCCTCCGAAGTGCGCAACCTGGCCCAGCGCTCGGCCGGCGCCGCCAAGGAGATCAAGGAACTGATCGGCGACTCGGTCGGCAAGGTCGAGGAAGGCAGCCGCCTGGTGTCGGACGCCGGTACGCAGATGCGCGACATCGTCGACAGCATCGGCCGCGTCACCGCGATCATGGCGCAGATCGCCATGGCGAGCCAGGAGCAGTCCGCGGGCATCGAGCAGGTGAACGGCGCGATCGCGCAGATGGACCAGGTGACCCAGCAGAACGCGGCCCTGGTCGAGGAAGCGGCGGCAACCTCGGATGCGATGCGCGAACAGGCGCAGGCGCTGGCCCAGCTGGTGTCGACCTTCCGTTTCGAGGAGCGCACGGCAGGCGCGGCGCTGCACACCCTGCACGTCCCGGCCTCGAACGCCCGCGCCCTGGCGCTGCGCCAGGCCGCCTGAGCCATCTTCATGCCAGCACCGGCAGGCCCGGTGCAAGCTTCTTGCGCCGGGCACTGCCCGGCGTTTTTTTATGGCGCTGTCACCGTTCGCTGTGGATGAGCCCAAACGCAAGGCGAAGCAACTGATCTGCAGAAGTGATCTTCCCGCCATCGAGCATCCGGCGCCATCCCGTATCGATGGCGATGCGGGTTGGACCGTGAATGAACTCGACAGTTCACTGCTCATCCATAGCTAACGGCGACAGCGCCTTTTTTATCCGGCATTCTTGCCGGGCGCACGCGAGCGGGTATACTTCGCGTTTCCCCTTCTTCCCGCACCATTCATGTCCCTGCCTCCCTGCCCTTCCTGCCAGTCCGCCTACACCTATGAAGACGGCGCCAATCTCGTCTGCCCGGAATGCGGCCACGAATGGTCGGCGCAGGCGGCCACGGTCCCGGCCGAGAGCGCGCGCGTCTGGCGCGACGCCGCCGGCAACACGCTGCAGGACGGCGACACCGTCACCGTCATCAAGGACCTGAAACCGAAGGGCTCGGGCGGCGTGATCAAGCAGGGCACCAAGGTCAAGAACATCCGCCTGGTCGACGCCGACCACGACATCGACTGCAAGATCGACGGCTTCGGCGCGATGAGCCTGAAGTCCGAGTTCGTGCGCAAGGTATAAAGGTACGGAGAGCGACACGGCATAAAAATGCGCGTCGCACGGCCTGGTGCCGTCCAGTCAAGGTCCTTCTTCGGGACACGGACGGTACGCGCCTCGGGCAAGGCCTTCACGGCCCGGCCGCGTTGTCGGCCCGCCCGTCAGTAGAACGCTGCGGATTGCAGCACCGCGGTCCGGCCATCCTGCAGGGTCAGATGGAACGCGCGTCCGGCCGGTCCTCGGTTCCAGCCGTCGAACAGCGGGAGCGTCTTTCCCGTCCGGGCGTCCTTCAGGTGGGTGATCACGTCCCCAGGCTTCAGCCCCAGTTTTTCAGCAGGGGACGCAGTTGCCACATGCAGGACTTTGGCACCGCCTTCCGTGCGTTGAAGGGCCAGCCCCGTGGTATTGGACTCGAACGGCGTCGTTGTATCGACAGGCGTTCCGAACAGGACTTCCTGATGCGGGAAGTTGACGATGAGATGGAACCTGCCGAGCAGAGGCATGCCGACATTTCCGTCGAGCGTGCCTGCCCGCTCGTGCTCCGTACGCACGCCCTTCAGCGGAGACGGCACTCCGCCGAACGCCTTGCCCCCGATGCGGACCTCCCGCAGGCGTGTCAGTCCTTCGCTGTGCATGCCGCCCCAGCCGCCGCTCAGGGTTGAAGAAACGGACCGGTCCTTCAGGAAGGCCGGATTGTCCCAAAACCGCGGATACAACACCGCGGGCCACGCATTTCCCAGGTCGAAGACCATCCGCGCCTGGCGTCCTTCGATGTCGATATCGATTGCCCGATTGTCGCCGGCAGCAAACAGCCGGGCTGCATGCATGCCATCGGGACGTTTGAACGTCGCGGGATCCCTGAACGCGATCTTCCGGTTGGCGAAATCGATATCGACGACGGTTCGCTCGAAGGCGCCACCACCGAGCACCATCTAAACACGTGCTCTCAGTACTTGGCCGTGGATACGGAGAATGGACAAAAAAAATGCCAGCTCCGCGGAGCTGGCATGCGCGTAGGGCCGCCAGGCGGCCCTGTCGTTCCGGATCAGTAGCCGCGACCGCCGGTACCGCCACCAGTACCGCTGCTGGTGCCCGAGGTGCCGGTGCCGGTCGTGCCGGAGGTGCCGGTGCCCGAAGTGCCGGTGCCGGTGGTGCCGGTGCCCGAGGTGCCGCTGGTGCCGCCGCTACCCATCGAGCCGCTGGTGCCGCTGGTGCCGCC
>DOUW01000079.1 GCA_003520365.1 Massilia sp. | reverse complement strand
GCCGAGGCCGGCAAGCGCATCCACCACGCCCAGGCCGAGCTGGAAGCGCGCGTGGCCGAGGCGGTCGCCGCCACCGAGCGCGCCCAGCAGGCCCTGCTGAAGAACCAGAAACTCGAAGCCCTGGGCCGCCTCACCGGCGGCATCGCCCACGAATACAACAACCTGCTGCAGACCCTGACCACCGCCCTGCAGCTGACCGGCTTCGCCACGCGCGGCAACGACAAGGTCCAGAACCTGCTCGACACCTGCAAGCGCACGGTCGCCCGCGCCACCGCCCTGACCGGCCAGCTCGGCTCCTTCGNCCGCCTGCAGACGGCGCGCCTGGCCACGGTCGACGTCTGCGCCCAGCTGAAAAGCGCCGTCCAGCTGATGAAAGGCTCGCTGCAGAGCGACATCGCGGTCGAGGTGCACTGCGCCGAGGACCTGTGGCCGACCACCTTCGAGCCGCTGCAGTTCGACGTCGCCCTGCTGAACCTGGCCACCAACGCGCGCGACGCCATGCCCGGCGGCGGCACGCTGCGCGTGGACGCGAACAATGTCTCGCTCGACGGTACGGGCCCGCTGCCGCGCGGCGACTACGTGCTGGTCACCCTGACCGACAGCGGCAGCGGCATGACGCCGGACGTGATGGAGCGTGCGCTCGACCCCTTCTTCACCACCAAGCCGCCCGGCCAGGGCACCGGCCTCGGCCTGCCCCAGGCCTATGCCTTCGCCGTGCAGGCCGGCGGCACCCTGGTCCTCGACAGCATCGCCGGCATCGGCACGCGGGTCGACCTGTACCTGCCGCGCGCGACTGGAGCGTCCGGGGTGGCCGCTCCGGGAGCGGCTACCGGTATCGGACCGGCCCGCATCAAGGGCACGGGCACCGTGCTGTTCGTCGAAGACGATGCGCTGGTGCGCGAGGCCGTGGCGCGCGCCCTGGACGAGAGCGGCTTCGAGGTGCTGGTGGCGGAAGACGGCGAAGCCGCCCTGCGCCTGCTCGATGGCGCGACGCGCCGCCCCGACGTGGTGTTTTCGGATGTCGTGATGCCGGGCCAGGTCAGCGGCATCGACCTGGCCGGCATCCTCCGGCAGCGCTACCCGAACCTGCCGGTGGTGCTGGCGTCCGGCTACACCGAGCAGCAGATCGCCGTGCCGGGCGTACAGGTGCTGGCCAAGCCCTACACGATCGAGCAGCTGGTCGATCTGCTGTCGCGCTCGACGGCGTCGTGAGCGTGGTCGCACCTCATGCGTGATAACTGAAAGAAATTAGAGATATCGCCGCGCAACGCTACGCAACTGAAGGAAACGCTCAGCCTGTGATTCGGCATGCTGAACCATGCAAAATCCATGAAACGTCGCTTTCAACCCACTCGACCATAAAAAAGTGTGACGAATTGTGCTTCACTATTGTCAACTTATCCCTATAATAAAAACGCTTTGTTGAGTCCGGCGCTGGCGTCATGCGCACCACACCGAGTAGTAAGGCAAGGCATAACAACAAATATCTTTAGGGGAGTAACATCATGACGAGCGGTACCGTTAAATGGTTCAACGATGCAAAAGGTTTCGGTTTCATCACGCCTGACGGCGGCGGTGAAGACGTGTTCGCCCACTTCTCGGCGATCAACGTGCAAGGCTTCAAGTCGCTGGCCGAAAACCAGCGCGTGACCTTCGAGATCACCACCGGTCCGAAGGGCAAGCAGGCTGCCAACATCCAGCCGCAATAAGCGCGATGCCGGCCTTGGCCGGTCCGCAAAGCAAAGAGCCAGCGCAAGCTGGCTTTTTTCATTTCTGTCTGCCTGGTGTCCGGGCTGCGCGACACCCTTGCGCGTCATGGCGCGTTCCTGTCCGCAAAAGCTTACATATCGTCTCGACCGACGGTGCTTGTCCTGCGAATGAACCGGTATCGGTGCATGTTGAATCGTGCCGCCTTCGCGTACCGCTATCCCCTCTACCTATACTCCAACCAGCAGCAAGCGTGACTGGCGCTACCGGCCTGGATGCCACTGCTTGTTCCTGGATGCCTTTTTTCGACTGTTCGCCACCGATTCGGAGGATGAATTGAAACTAAGGAATTTTTTGAAGTGCGGGTTGGCAGTGATCGCATTCGCGGTCACGCTGGGAGGTTGCGGCGGCAGCGATGATGATGAGAATGACTTCTCGTTCACGGGAACAATTGCTGTGGTCGCGAAAGAGCAAGGTTTCAATGCGTTCGTGGCGGCGGTGACCAAGGCCAGTATTGGCAGCTTCAGCGACCCCAATGCGCAATTGACGGTATTCGCGCCGACCGACCAGGCGTTCGACACGCTGGCGAAGCAATTGGGCTTTGCCGATGCCACGGCCATGGTCAATGCCTTGCCAGCAAATACCTTGCAAAGCATCCTGAACTACCATGTGCTGGGTTCGAAAAAGCTCGCTGCCGATCTTAGCGCAGGCGGCCCGACACAGCAGACGGCCTATACGTTCGAGAATGCGCCCGCCACGCTGCGGTTCGATTTCAGCAACGGCGTGAAGATCACGGATGCCGCCTTGACCGTGGCAACCGTCGTTACCCCGGATATTCCCGCACGCAACAGCGTGATCCATGCGATCGACAAGGTGCTCATTCCGCCAGGCCTGTTGAACATCGTCCAGATGGCCCAGGTCAACCCACTCTTCAGCTCGCTCGTCAGCGCGCTCGTGGTGGCGGACCTGCAAGGCACGCTCAGCGGCGCCGGACCGTTCACCGTATTTGCCCCGACCAACGCTGCTTTCCCTGCCGCGCCACTGAATTTCAGCACCGCACAGCTGCGCACGATCCTGACCTATCACGTCGTCTTGGGACAGGTCCTGTCGACGCAGATTCCCTACGACACGCCGGTTCCGACGGTGTCCATGCAAACCATCAGCTTCGTGGCAGGGACGCCGCCGGCCATCCGGGATACGACCTCGACCTTGGCCAACATCGTCGCGGTCGACGTGCGGGCAAGCAATGGCGTCATCCACGTCATCGACAAGGTCCTGATTCCGACCTTGTAAGGTGGGGTCATTGAGGCCGGGGCCTCAATGACGAACGTGCCCACGCGTAAACGATGAGCAGACGCAGCGCTTATCAACGCCAACACGACGCAGGCTTCACGCGTGGGCACAGGGGCGCCCACCCTACTACTTCGAGCAGTCGGGTGGAAGCCGTCCACCCTGGCTGTTTTCGTAGGGTGGACGCCCCGTGCCCACCCTACGGCTGTTGATAAGGCGTCAGTTCGAGCAGCCGCAGCTGCCGCTGCCGCACCCACCCCCGCTGCTGCGCGCCGGCGCCGGGGCGCTGCTCGGGTCGCGGCCGCTGTCGCCGGCGTAACCGGCCTGTTCCAGGCGCGCCAGGTAGTCCTTCCACAGCGCGTCGTGTTCGCTGCCCAGCTTGTACAGGTAGGCCCAGGTATAGATGCCGCTGTCGTGGCCGTCGTCGAAGATGGGCTTGATGGCGTAGTTGCCGACCGGCTCGACGCCGGTGACGCCCACTTCGCGCTTGCCGATTTGCAGCACTTCCTGGCCGGGGCCGTGACCGGTCACCAGGGCCGAAGGCGAATACACGCGCAGCAGTTCGAAGGGAATCGAAAAATTGCTGCCGTCGTCGAACGCGATGTCGAGCAGGCGGGATTTCTGGCGCACGGCCAGTTCGGTCGGGTTGGGCATTTCTCTGTTTATCCTTGGTTCATGCGCCGCATCGCGCTGGAAAGCGCGTCGGCAAGCGCGTCGGCAAATTCGGGCAGCAGCGCACGGCGCGCCGCCAGATGGGTTTCTTCAGTCTGGCGCACCGCCGCCGCCCACACGGGCGCCGGGAAGTGCGCGTCGTCAGTGTAGCGCGGGATGATATGCCAGTGCAGGTGGGGCACCACGTTGCCCAGGCTGGCCACGTTGACCTTGGCCGGTTTCATCACCTCGCGCACGGCCAGTTCGACCTCGTGGACGGCTTCATTGAGCAGCAAGCGGTCCTCACGCGACAGGTCGCTCATCTCGCGCACATGGTCGCGCCAGATGACGCGGCAAAAGCCGGGGTAGTTGGCGTCGTCGACGATGATCACCGACAGTTTGCTGTCGGCATAGACCGGCTTCAAGGCGGACAGGTCGCACAGTTCGCAGCCCGGCGCGCGGATCAGGGTGTCAGTCATATCAATATCCTTTATACCAGGACCCTTTCGATGCCGCCGTTGTTGGCGCGCGCCACGTAGTCCGGCAGCCAGTTCTCGCCCAGCAGGTGCTTGGCGATCTCGACGACGATGTAGTCGGCGCTGGTGTCGGCGTCGCCGTTGTAGCGCGACAGGCCCTGCAGGCAGGACGGGCAGCTGGTCAGCACTTTCACTTCGCCCTCGAAACCGTCGGCGCGCAGCTTGGCCGCGCCCTTCTCGATCTCGCTCTCCTTGCGGTAGCGGACCTGGGTCGCGATGTCCGGACGCGTCACGGCGAAGGTGCCGGACTCGCCGCAGCAGCGCTCGTTCTTCTCGATCTTCACGTTGTCCACGGTCTGCACCAGCGCGTTCACGGTCTTGATCGAATCCTGCATCTTCATCGGCGTGTGGCAGGGGTCGTGGTACATGTAGCGGGTGCCGTTCACGCCTTCCAGCCTGACGCCCTTCTCCAGCAGGTACTCGTGGATGTCGATGAGGCGGCAGCCCGGGAAGATCTTCTCGAACTCGTAGTTCGCCAACGAGTCGTAGCAGGTGCCGCACGACACCACGACCGTCTTGATGTCGAGGTAGTTCAGCGTGTTGGCCATGCGGTGGAACAGCACGCGGTTGTCCGTCACCATCTTGTCGGCCTTGTCGTACTGGCCGGCGCCGCGCTGGGGGTAACCGCAGCACAGGTAGCCCGGCGGCAGCACGGTCTGCACGCCCACTTCCCACAGCATCGCCTGGGTCGCCAGGCCGACCTGCGAGAACAGGCGCTCCGAGCCGCAGCCCGGGAAGTAGAACACGGCTTCGGTGTCGGCGCTGGTGGTCTTCGGGTTGCGGATGATCGGGATGACCTTGTCGTCCTCGATGTCCAGCAGTGCACGTGCCGTCTTCTTCGGCAGATTGCCCGGCATTTTCTTGTTGATGAAGTGGATCACCTGCTCGCGCACCGGCGCCTTGCCGGTGGTCGGCGGCGGCGCCTTGGTCTGGTCCTTCGCCAGGCTTTTCAAGAGGCTGTTACCCAGGCGCTGGGCCTTGAAGCCGAAGTCGACCATCGCCTTGCGCGTGGCGTTAATCGTCGTCGGGTCGGTCGCGTTCAGGAAGAACATGGCCGCGCGGTTGGCCGGCTTGAAGCTGCGCTTGTCCATCTTGCGCAGCAGGTTACGCATGTTCATCGAGACGTCGCCGAAGTCGATGTTGACCGGGCACGGGGTCACGCATTTGTGGCACACGGTGCAGTGGTCGGAGACGTCCTCGAATTCTTCCCAGTGGCGGATCGAGACGCCGCGGCGGGTCTGCTCCTCGTAGAGGAAGGCTTCGATCAGGGCCGACGTTGCCAGGATCTTGTCGCGCGGCGAGTACAGCAAATTCGACTGCGGCACGTGGGTGGTGCAGACCGGCTTGCACTTCCCGCAGCGCAGACAGTCCTTGATGCTGTTGGCAATTTCGCCAATGTCGCTCTGCTGCATGATCAGCGACTCGTGGCCCATCAGGCCGAAGGACGGCGTATAGGCATTGCGCAGGTCGGCGTGGGCGCCTTCCAGGTTCAGCAGCTTGCCCTTGTTGAAGCGGCCTTCCGGGTCGATCCGCAGCTTGTAATCGCGGAACTCCTGGATCTCATCATCGGTCAGGAATTCGAGCTTGGTGATGCCGATGCCGTGTTCGCCCGAGATCACGCCGTCCAGCGAACGCGCCAACCGCATGATGCGCTCGACCGCCTGGTGTGCATCCTGGAGCATCGCGTAGTCGTCCGAGTTCACCGGCAGGTTCGTATGAACGTTGCCGTCGCCGGCATGCATGTGCAGCGCCACGAACACGCGCGAGCGCAGCACCCGCTTGTGGATCGCGGTGCACTCGTCGAGGATGCATTTGTAGGCGGCGCCGTTGAAGATCTGGCGCAGCGGCGCGCGCAGTTCGTTCTTCCACGAGATGCGCAGCGTGTGGTCCTGGACCACGTCGAACAGCGTGGCATCCGGCTGGGTGCCGATGCGCTGGTCGATCACGGCGGACAGCTGACCGAGGCCGAGTTCGTCGAGCTGGGGATGCACGGCGCGCAGCGGCTGGTCGAGGTTGGCCAGCACGTAGGTCCAGCGCGCGGCCACCTTGTCCACGAGTTCGACCGCCTGCTGCGGGCGGTCGCCCATGATCTCGTCGCGCGCGACCGTGTCGCCGGTGGCGTCGTCGCTCTTCTCCAGCGGCAGGTTGCCGCCCGAGAGATAAGTGCGCAGCTGCTCGGCCAGTTGCAGCTTGTTCTTGATCGACAGCTCGACGTTGATGCGCTCGATGCCGTCGGTGTACTCGCCCATCCGGTTCAGCGGAATGACGACGTCCTCGTTGATCTTGAAGGCGTTGGTGTGGCGCGCGATCGCCGCGGTGCGGGCGCGGTCGAGCCAGAATTTCTTGCGCGCTTCCGGGCTGACGGCAATAAAACCTTCGCCGACGCGGGTGTTCGCGATGCGCACCACTTCCGAGGCCGCCATGGCGACGGCGTTCTCGTCGTCGCCAACAATATCTCCAAATAACGCCATCTTCGGCAGCGTGCCGCGCTTGGACTTGGTGGCATAGCCGACCGCGCGCAGGTAGCGCTCGTCCAGGTGCTCCAGGCCCGCCAGGCGCAGGGTGGCGAATTCGGGCTTGCCGCTCTTCGGCAGGCTGTCGAGGTAATCCTTGATCTCGACGATCGACGGGATCGCGTCGCGCGCCTGGCCGAAGAATTCCAGCGCCACGGTGCGCGTGTACTTCGGCATCTTGTGCAGGATCCAGCGGCTCGAGGTGATCAGGCCGTCCGTGCCCTCTTTCTGGATGCCCGGCAGGCCGGCCAGGAACTTGTCGGTCACGTCCTTGCCCAGGCCCTCCTTGCGGAACCTGCGGCCTTCGATGGTAAGGGTCTCGGTGCGGAACGGCACGCCCTTCGGTGCGCCCTTCACGGCCGGATGCGTCCATTCGAGCTTGAAGGTGGCAACCGGCGCGTCGTGGATCTTCGACAGGTTGTGGTCCATGCGCGTGACTTCCAGCCAGTCGCCGTTCGGGTCGACCATGCGCCAGGACGCCAGGTTGTCGAGCGCCGTGCCCCACAGGACGGCCTTCTTGCCGCCCGCGTTCATGGCGATGTTCCCGCCGATGCAGGAAGCGTGGGCCGAGGTCGGGTCGACCGCGAACACGAAGCCGGCCTTCTCGGCCGCCTGCGAGACGCGCTGGGTCACCACGCCGGCGCCGGTGTGGATGGTCGCGTAGTCGCGGTCCACGCCCGGCAGGCGGGTCATCTCGACCTCGCCCAGGGCGATCAGCTTTTCGGTGTTGATCACGGCCGACATCGGGCTCAAGGGAATCGCGCCGCCGGTATAACCGGTGCCGCCGCCGCGCGGGATGATGGTCAAGCCGAGTTCGATGCAGCCTTTCACCAGGCCGGCCATCTCTTCCTCGCTGTCCGGAACCAGGACCAGGAAGGGATATTCGACGCGCCAGTCGGTGGCGTCGGTCACGTGCGAGACGCGGTGCATGCCGTCGAAGCGGATGTTGCGTTTATCGGTGTAGGCGCCGAGCACGGCGCGGGCGCGCTTGCGCAGGTCGTACATGTCGCGGAATTCGCGACCGAAGTCGTCGACGGCTTTACGGGCAGCCTGCAGCAATTGCTCGACGGCGGCGCTGCGTGCGGCCGCGGTTGCGGCATCGCCTTCGGCCGCGTCCACCGTAGCATCGGACGTGACCCGGCGCTTCTCGACTTCGGCCAGGCGGTGGTGCAGCGCGTCGATCAGCTTCTGGCGGCGCTTCGGGTTATCCAGCAGGTCGTCCTGCAGGTAGGGGTTGCGGCGCACCACCCAGATGTCGCCCAGCACCTCGTACAGCATGCGCGCCGAGCGCCCGGTCTGGCGCGCGCCGCGCAGCTCGTCGAGCAGCTTCCACGACGACTCACCCAGCAGGCGGATCACGATCTCGCGGTCGGAGAACGAGGTGTAGTTGTAGGGGATTTCGCGCAGGCGTGCCGGCGCGTTGTCGGCGAGGAGGGTGTGGATTTGTGCTGGGGCGTTCATGGATGAGATGAGGTTTGGACTGGCCCGAAGGACAATCATTCTAGCTTATTGCGGCGCACAACGCTGGGTTGGCGGGATTTGCCGCGGAAGGGGCAAGCAACAAAATATGCACGAGAGCCTGTCTATGCAAATTTCGTTTGCATGGACAGCCTTACAGGCATCGAAAATGTGCCGCCGAACAAGCCCATCCGAATCGCATCGGGTATGCAAGCAACGCGACCAGGATCAACCGGTAACCTGCGTGACCATGTCCCCGATCTGCTTCCAGAACCCGTCCGGTATGTACAGCAGCGCCGCCGTCATGGTGAGATAGCGCGCGAGCTTGCCGATGGCCATGTACATCACACTCGGCCAGAACGGCAGGTGCAGCCAGCCCGCCAGCGAGCACAACGGGTCGCCGATGCCCGGCAGCCAGGACAGCAGCATGGTTTTCGCCCCGAAGCGGCGCAGCCAGCCGAACCAGCGGCTCTGGCGCTCTTTCGCAAACGCGATCTTGGCCCGGTAGCCGATCCCGTAGTTCAGCACGCCGCCGAGGGTGTTGCCGACGGTGGCGACCAGGATCGCCGGCCAGAACATCGCCTCGTTCGCCTTCACGACGGCGAACACGGCCGGCTCGGAGCCGAGCGGCACCAGGGTGGCGGAAACGAAGGAGATGACGAAGACCGACGTGAGCCCGACTGTGGGAGCGGCGAGGACTTTCAGCAGCCAGAGGACGGCGGTTTCAATCATGGGAGAACGTGAAGTCGGAGCTGTCCATTATAATGAGGAAAACCCATCGCTTCGACACGATACGACGAGCCTGCGACCCAGCGCTTCGTATCGGCTGCACGCCTCGGCCACCCGCCTAGGGAAATACAGTCTCGCGTCACCGGAACCAGAACACTGGCTTTTTCATTCATCCCCTCCGACCATGACCACCGACTACCTGAAGAAAATCCTGACCGCCCGCGTCTACGACGTCGCCCAGGAAACCCCGCTCGAACTGGCGCCGACGCTGTCGCAGCGTTTCGCCAACCGTATCTATTTCAAGCGCGAGGACATGCAAAGCGTGTTCAGCTTCAAGCTGCGCGGCGCCTACAACAAGATGGCCCACCTCTCGCCCGAGGCCCTGCAGCGCGGTGTGATCTGCGCCTCGGCCGGCAACCACGCCCAGGGCGTCGCCCTGTCGGCCGCGCGCCTGGGCTGCCGCGCCCTGGTCGTGATGCCGACCACCACCCCGCAAGTAAAAATCGAGGCGGTCAAGGCGCGCGGCGGCGCGGCGGTCGAAGTGGTGCTGCACGGCGACTCGTACACCGACGCCTACAACCACGCGATCCAGCTCGAGCGCGAACAGAAGCTGACCTTTGTCCACCCCTTCGACGACCCCGACGTCATCGCCGGCCAGGGCACGATCGCGATGGAGATCCTGCGCCAGCACTCGGGTCCGATCCACGCGATTTTTGTCGCGATCGGCGGCGGCGGCCTGATCTCGGGCATCGGCGCCTATGTGAAAGCGGTGCGGCCCGACATCAAGATCATCGGCGTGCAGACCATCGATTCGGACGCGATGGCAAGGAGTCTGAAAGCGGGCGAGCGCGTGACCCTGCCCGACGTCGGCCTGTTCTCGGACGGCACCGCGGTGCGCCTGGTCGGCGAAGAGACCTTCCGCGTGGCCAAGGAAGTCGTGGACGAGATCATCCTGGTCGACACCGACGCCATCTGCGCCGCGATCCAGGACGTGTTCCAGGACACCCGCAGCATCCTCGAGCCGGCCGGCGCGCTGGCCGTGGCCGGCGCCAAGGCCTATGTCGAGCGCTCGCAGATGAGCCGCCAACCAGTGAAGAACGAGACCCTGGTGGCGGTCGCCTGCGGCGCCAACATGAACTTCGACCGCCTGCGCTTCGTCGCGGAACGGGCCGAAGTGGGCGAGTCGCGCGAGGCCGTGTTCGCGGTGACGATTCCCGAGCAGCGCGGCAGCTTCCGCCGCTTCTGCGCGCTGGTCGGCCCGCGCAACGTCACCGAGTTCAACTACCGCATCAGCGACGAACGCCAGGCCCACGTGTTCGTGGGCGTGCAGGTCGGCAGCCGCGGCGAATCCGGCCTGCTGGCGCGCACCTTCGAACAGCACGACTTTCCTACCGTCGACCTGACCCACGACGAACTGGCCAAGCTGCACATCCGCCACCTGGTCGGCGGCAAAAGCACGCTGGCGCACGACGAGCTGCTGTACCGCTTCGAATTCCCCGAACGCCCCGGCGCCCTGATGCGCTTCCTGGACAGCATGGCGCCGAACTGGAACATCTCGCTGTTCCACTACCGCAACCAGGGCGGCGACGTCGGCCGCATCCTGGTCGGCCTGCAAGTGCCCGCCGAAGAAATGGACGAGTTCAGGCAGTTCCTGGCGACGCTGGGCTACCGGTATTGGGACGAGAGCGCGAATCCGGTCTATAAGCTGTTCCTGTGATCGGCTGGGCGCTTTCCTGCGCCTGAGGACGTGGGGCTGTTGCCTGTGGCGTTAGCGGTGTGCGTGATCCGCGTGGGCTCGAGAGCCCACCCTACAGGTTACGCTGCGTATCCGGGTTTCGTATGAACTCGCTGT
This sequence comes from Massilia sp., assembly GCA_003520365.1. Classification (GTDB taxonomy): domain Bacteria; phylum Pseudomonadota; class Gammaproteobacteria; order Burkholderiales; family Burkholderiaceae_D; genus Telluria; species Telluria haematophila. The sequence continues at coordinate 7,917 of DOUW01000079.1, read as the reverse complement.
TGGCGGTGACCGTAGGGTGGGCACTTGTGCCCACGCGGATCATGCGAACCAATAACGGTTCAGGCAACAGCCCCACATTCCCTCGCAATCCCCCCGCCCACCCCATCCCACCGAAACGCCCACCCATCCGCAGAAAGGTGTACGATACGCGGCTTTGCCGCACCGGTCCGGCATCCGACCGCGCATGCATCAAGAGATAGTGCGCAGCGCCAACTCATCGAGACCAGATCATGAACAATACTCCCGATCAATCGCCACTCGGCAAAACCTCCGCTTACCAGACCCAGTACGCTCCCGAGCTGCTGTTCCCGATCGCGCGCCAGCAAAAGCGCGACGAGCTGGCGATCAAGGGAACGTTACCCTTCTTCGGCGTGGACATCTGGAATGCCTATGAATTGTCGTGGCTGAACATGCGCGGCAAGCCGCAGGTGGCGATCGCCACCATCAGCGCCCCGGCCGATTCGCCGAACATCGTCGAGTCGAAGTCGTTCAAGCTGTATTTGAACTCCTTCAACCAGACCCGCCTGGCGAACACCGACGCCCTGCTGGCGCTGCTGCGCGAGGACCTGTCGAACGCCTTCGGCGCGCCGGTCCACGTCACGCTGACCGAGCCGGACAACTTCGGCAAGCTGAAAATGGGCGAACTCGAGGGCCTGTCGCTCGACCGCCTGGACATCGACATCGATGCCTACACGCCGGCGCCCGAACTCCTGAGCGCGAACTTCGACGAAGCCCCGGTCGAGGAAACGCTGGTGTCGAACCTGCTCAAGTCGAACTGCCTGGTCACCGGCCAGCCGGACTGGGGCAGCGTGCAGATCCGCTACGCCGGTCCGCAGATCGACCAGGAAGGCCTGCTGCGCTACCTGATCGGATTCCGCGAGCACAACGAATTCCATGAACAATGTGTCGAACGCATCTTCATGGACATCCTGCGCCAGTGCAAACCGAGCCAGCTCGCGGTCTATGCGCGTTATACCCGTCGCGGCGGCCTCGACATCAATCCCTGGCGCGCCAACTTCAGCACCGGCCGCCCGCATAACCTGCGCGGCGCGCGCCAGTAATACAGTGTGCCTTTCAAGCCACAGTTACTGACGAAAAAACAACAATCGTTTGGGATCTCCGGTTTTCGGAAAGCGTCCCCAAATACGAGGAAAAGACGGCGAAACGGGATTCCAGCCCCAGTTTCGCCCAGGGGATCGAGTTTTTCGTAGCGGAAATTGCGTTGGACCTTGCGAAAGCGCAAATACTGCTTCGCGCAAGACGCGATAAGGGCTCGAAACCGGTCCGTGACAGGGGTAGGATACCGACGCGAAATCGAATGTCAGGCCAACGGAACCGGCCTATAATTCTGCTCCGCAAGTCCGCCGCACCATCCAAAAGCGTGTTATGACCAATCTTAGCAAAATCCTCTCGCTCGAAAACGTCCAGCTCGACATCGAAGTGTCGAGCAAGAAGCGCGCCTTCGAACAGGCGGGACTCATTTTCGAGAACAACTGCGGTATCGCGCGCTCGACCGTGACGGACAACCTGTTCGCACGCGAGCGCCTCGGCTCCACCGGCCTGGGCCATGGCGTCGCCGTCCCGCACGGGCGCATCAAGGGCAGCAAGAGCTTGAAGAACCCGATCGCGGCCTTTGTCCGCCTGTCCTCGCCGATTCCCTTCGAGTCGCCGGACGGCCGCCCGGTCAGCCTGCTGTTCTTCCTCCTGATCCCGGACCACGTGACCCAGCAGCACCTGGAAATCCTGTCCGAGATCGCCGAGCTGTTCTCGGACGAGGCGATCCGCAATGCGCTGGCCACCGACCCGGATCCGCGCTCGGTGCACGAACGTATTATCAACTGGCAACCCAGCTTGCAGGCCTTGGGTTAAACTGGGGGGTTCATTCCCCCAGGACCGCGTGCCATGCTGCAGACTCCGCTCACCATCCAAAGGCTGTACGACGATAACCGCGACAGCCTGCAACTCGGCTGGTTCGCCGGCTTTCCCGGCGGCGAGCGCCTGATCTCCGGCGACGTCGCTTCGGCCGCCGACCAGGTCGGCCACCTGAACCTGATCCACCCGGGCCGGATCCAGGTGTTCGGGCACCAGGAACTGAACTACTACCACCGCCTGAAATCGAGCTCGCGCACCCACGTGATCGGCGAGCTGATCGGCGGCGGCCCGCCTGCCCTGATCATCGCGCAGGGCCTGGAAACCCCGCCCGACATCCTCGCCATCTGCGACGAGCAGAACATCCCGCTGTTCTCCACCCCGCTGCCGGCGGCCCAGGTGATCGACTTCCTGCGCGTCTACCTGTCCAAGAAGCTGGCGCAACGCGTCATCATGCACGGCGTCTTCATGGACGTGCTGGGCGTGGGCGTGCTGATCACCGGCGACTCGGGCCTCGGCAAGAGCGAGCTCGGCCTGGAACTGATCTCGCGCTCGCACGGCCTGGTCGCCGACGACGCGGTCGAGTTCTCGCGCATCGCGCCGAACATGATCGAGGGCCGCTGCCCGCCGCTGCTGCAGAACCTGCTGGAAGTGCGCGGCCTGGGCCTGCTGGACATCAAGGCGATCTTCGGCGAGACCGCCGTGCGCCGCAAGATGCGCCTGAAACTCATCGTCCACCTGGTCAAGCGCGGCGTGCTCGACGAGGAAGTCGAGCGCCTGCCCTTCCACTTCCCGACCGAGGAAGTGCTGGGCCTGCCGATCCGCAAGGTCGTGATCCCGGTCGCGGCCGGCCGCAACATCGCGGTCCTGCTCGAGGCCGCGGTGCGCAATACCATCCTGCAGCTGCGCGGCATCGACACCCTGCAGGAATTCATGGAGCGGCAACGACAAGCGATGAGCGGAGACTGAGTGTTGCCAAGGAGTCTGCCCTTGCAAGGGCAGACCGTTCCGCAGGCGCGGAGCATGCTCCGCGAATTCCCTGCTACACCAACGCCAAGCCATGAGCGGAGACTGATTCCCGCCGCTCTCTTCTGCGGTAACTCGCGCGATTTGCCGGTATGTACGTCCATCAAGCGAGATTTTGCCGGCCCGGCGGCGACAAGGACTTACTGTTGCGGTATCATCGGGCCATGCACATCGTACTCATTACCGGCATCTCCGGCTCGGGCAAATCGGTTGCCCTGAACGTCCTCGAAGACGCGGGCTACTACTGCGTCGACAACCTGCCGCCGGCCCTGCTGCCGCACCTGGTCAAGACCGTCGACGCCCAGCAGACCGCCAAGCTGGCGGTGGCGGTCGATGCGCGCAGCGCCGAGTCGCTGGTCGAATTGCCGATCAACATCCGTGCGCTGAAAGAAGAAGGCCACGAGCTCAAGGTCATGTTCCTGACCTCGAGCACCCATTCGCTGGTCGCGCGCTTTTCCGAAACGCGCCGCAGCCACCCGCTGTCGCACCAGCTGCGGCCCGGCGAAAACCCGGCCTCGCGCCGTACCCTGATCGAATGCATCGCCGAGGAGCGCGAGCGCCTGGCGCCGATCGAGCAACTGGGCCACGTGATCGACACCTCGGAAGCCTCGGCGAATAAACTGCGCGCCTGGATCAAGGAGCTGGCGGAAGTGAAACACGCGCCGCTGACCCTGTTCTTCGAATCCTTCGCCTTCAAGGTCGGCGTGCCGCTCGACGCCGATTTCGTGTTCGACGTGCGTGCCATCCCGAATCCCTACTACGACCTGTCACTGCGCCCGCTGACCGGCAAGGACGCCCCGGTGATCGCCTTCCTCGACGCCCAGCCGAGCGCCGCCGAGATGCTGGAAGACATCCGCAAGTTCGTGGAAAAGTGGCTGCCGTCGTTCAAGACCGACAACCGCAGCTACCTGACGGTGGCCGTCGGCTGCACCGGCGGGCAGCATCGCTCGGTGTACATGGCCGAGCGCCTGGCCGCGTATTTCGGCGAGACCGAGCGCGTGGTGTTAAGGCATCGCGAGCAGTCGTAAGCGTGCTTCGGTGGCATGTCAGGAGCACTCGCGCGACGAAGGTGGCAAAAGGCTCTTCTCAGCATTGAGTTCGATACCGTAGGGGTTCAGGAAAACTGGACCCACTCTTCTATCACTCTTCGCCCAATTCTCCCCCGCCGTATAGCGTATGGCCAGCGCCAAGTCCCAGGTAACGGTCAGCCACGTCTGATTGGTCAGCAGACGCCAGGCCGTATTGCTATAGCTGCTGTCCAGCCACATCTCGAAACAGTTGTATCGCAACACTCCCGCCCGATTACGCACATAGAAAGCGATACGACGCTTGCTGTCCACGCTTTTTTCGCTATACTACGACTTGTACGATCTACTGTACAAGTTTTGATCGATGCTGCTGCTACCCATACTGACGACAACACTTACGCTGACACCTACGACTACGAACTGACTACAACGCTTACTACGACATCGGCGATTACGACTACTACGACTACTACGACTACTAAGCAGTATTGATGCAATGGAGTGCCACATGAGAATCATCAACTTTTCCGATGCTCGCAACAGTCTTCGGACTGTTATCGACCAAGTGGTGGAAGATGCCGATGTGACCGTCATTTCGCGCCGCGATGCGCCTGATGCAGTAGTCATGTCTTTCGATCACTACAGCAGCCTCATGGAGACTGTTCACTTGTTGAGTTCGCCGAGCAACGCGGCTCACCTTGCGAAGTCACTAGCTCAGGCCCGCGCAGGTCAAGCGCAGCATCGGGAGTTAATCGAAACCCCTGAAGCCGAGGATCCGCAACATGCGCAACCTGAAGTTCACGGATGAAGCCTGGAACAGCTACATCTATTGGCAAACACAAGACAAGAAGACGCTGAAGCGCATTAACGATCTGATTAAAGATTCCCAGAGGGACCCCTTCCGGGGAATCGGGAAACCCGAGCCCTTGAAGCACAGCCTGAGTGGCTGCTGGTCGAGGCGAATCGATGAGACAAACCGTTTGGTTTACACCGTCATCGATGAGGAGTTAGTCATCATTTCGTGCCGCTATCACTACTAATGACAAGGGGAGCGACAACGCTCCCCTTTTTCTTTACTGTGTTCCGTCTTCAACGAGCTCGCTTGCCAACTTCCTGAGCCTGCGCATAAGGTCGACCGCTCAACTCAATCCAAGTGCCGCAGCGGATGCGCATGCGCCGGCCACACCGGCTCGAAAAAGCGCCCCACCATCTCCGGCGTCACCTCCTCCAGCGTGGCCGGATTCCACTGCGGCGCATTGTCCTTGTCGATCACCAGCGCGCGCACGCCTTCCAGCACTTCGCCGTGCTCGAAGTTGCGGCGCACCAGCGTGCGTTCCATGCGCAGGCAGTCGGCCACGCTCATCGCGGCGCCGCGCACCAGCATCTCGCGGGTCACGCACATCATCAGCGGCGAGCGCTGGCGCATCGCGGCCAAAGCCTTCTGGGCGAACGGGTTTTCGTCGCGCGAGAGCGACTCCATGATCGCGGCAACGGACGCCGCGCCGAAGTGGGCGTCGATCGCGGCGCGCTGGGCCTGCAGTTGGCTGGGCCCCACTTCACTCGCGAAGCCGGCCGCGAATCCACGGATTGCGTCGACCAGTTGCGCGCCGGGCGTCGACGCGATCAAGGCCGTCAACGCGCCCAGCTGAGCGCCGGGGACATACACGTCCGCCAAGCCGACATACAAGGCATCCGCAGCGCCGATGGTCAGGCCGGTGAGACCGAGGTAGTTGCCCAGCTGGCCAGGCGCATGCGACAGGAAGTGGCTGCCGCCGACGTCCGGGAACAGGCCGATGTTCACTTCCGGCATGGCCATCTTGGTGCGGTCGGTCACGATGCGCAGGCCGGTGTCCGGGCCGCCCTGGGCGATGCCCATGCCGCCGCCCATTACGACGCCGTCCATGACCGAGATATAAGGCTTCGGATAGAAGTGAATCAGGTGATTCAGGGCGTATTCTTCGGTGAAGAAATCCTCGAGCAGCGCGCTGCCGCCCATCGGCGTGGCGTGGCCGGCTTCGTGGAAGAAGCGGATGTCGCCGCCCGCGCACAGGGCTTTTTCGCTGCTGCTGGTGATCACCACCGCGTCGACCCTGCTGTCGTCGCGCCAGGCCAGCAGCACCTCGGTCAGGCGCCGCACCATGTCGAGCGATAACGAGTTCAATGCTTTCGGACGGTCGAGGGTGATCGTGCCGGTGCCGTTGGCAACGCGGGTCAGGACGAAGTCGGTCATGGTCGGTCCGTGGTAGAAAAAACATGCATTCTACCGAAGGACGAGACAACTGGGGTATTGACGGCGCGGCAAGAAATGAACATGCCGGAAATGAAAAGGGCGCCATGGGCGCCCTCGTTCAGACGGTGCTTGCCGGCCTGTCAGGCGACGGCTGCCTCTCCGCCTTCAGGGCGGCGCTTGAGCGCCTCGTGACTATGATTCTGCAGGATGGTTTTGTATTTCATCACCTGCCGATCCAGCCTGTCCATCAACAGGTCGATCGCCGCGTACAGGTCTTGCGCAACGCTTTCCACGTGCACGGTCTTGCCGGACATGCGCACATTAATCTCGGCTTTCTGCCTTTTGTCTTTTTCGGTGAGATTGTCGATCGCGAGGATCACGTGGGAGTCGATCACTTGATCGAAATGGCGGGTAATGCGTTCGAGCTTGTTCTGTACGTATTCACGGATGGCGGGGGTTACGTCGAGGTGGTGACCGCTGATGGTGAGATTCATACACACTCCTTTGAAGATGTGGCGGCTGCCGCGCCGCGCCACAAGGAAGCGCGAGGGTGCCGCCGTTACAAGGATTTGCGGAGACTAACGGGAGGAATTTTCAGTGCTTCACGGTACTTGGCAACCGTGCGGCGTGCGATGACCATTCCTTGTTCACCGAGCATTTCCGCGATCTTGCTATCGGATAATGGGTTCTTGGGGTCTTCTGCTCCTGTCAGTTGCGCGATGAGAGCCCGGATCGCCGTCGAAGACGCTTCGCCCCCCGCTTCGGTGGCGACGTGGCTTCCGAAGAAATACTTCAACTCAAACATGCCGTGCGGGGTCAGCATGAATTTCTGAGTTGTGACACGAGAAATTGTGCTCTCGTGTAGTCCTAGTGTATCAGCTATCTCACGAAGCACAAGGGGCCGCATGGCAACCGCGCCATGGCTGAAAAAGTTCCGCTGACGCTCAACGATTGCCTGCGATACACGCAGGATCGTGTCGAAGCGCTGGCGCATGTTCTTGATCAGCCACTTCGCTTCCTGCAGCTGCGCGCTCATCTGGCTTTCGCCCTTGCCCTGCTTGAGCAGGGCCGCGTACATGTTGTTCACGCGCAGGCGCGGCATCACGTCCTGGTTCAGCATCACGCCCCAGCCGTTCTTCGTTTTCCGGACAATTACGTCCGGAACCACGTAGTCCGAGGTGCTCGAGGCGAAGGCCGCGCCGGGATGCGGATTGCACTGGCGGATCACGGCCTGGGCTTCGCGCAGGTCTTCGTCGTCGCAGTCCAGCGCCTTTTTCAGTTTGTTGAATTCGCGCTGCGCGAACCAGGTGAGATATCCCTCGACGATCTTGAGGGCCATGCGCCGCGTCACCAGCGGCACGCCAGGCATGGCGCGGATCTGCAGCGCCAGGCATTCGGCGGCGCTGCGCGCACCCACGCCCACCGGATCGAGGCTTTGCACCAGCGCCAGCGCGCAGCGCAGCTCGTCCATCTCGACCTCGAGCTCCTCGGGCAGGCGCGCGTGGATCTCATCCAACTGCTCTTCCAGGTAGCCGTTGTCGTCGATGGCGTCGATCACCAGTTCGGCCAGCGCGCGGTCGCGCATGCCCAGTCCCGTCACCCGCACCTGTTCCGACAGGTGCTCGCGCAGCGTGACGCCGGCCGCTTCCAGCTGCGGGCGGCCATCCTCGTCCTCGCCGTTGCCGGCGCCACGTCCGGGTTCGCCCCAGTCGCCTTCGCCGCGGTCGGCATCGCGCTCGCCATCGGCGCCCGCGGCGTCGAAAC
>DOUW01000234.1:5635-22797 GCA_003520365.1 Massilia sp. | reverse complement strand
GTCGAGCGCGAAGTTGCGGCTTTCGACCCAGTAGGCGGCCACCGAGCCCCACAGCGCGGACGAGAGCATGATGGCGAAACCGATGCGCAAGCTGCCCGGCCCGAAGGCGGCGCTCCACAGCGCCGCGCCATGGACCAGCCAGGCCAGCGCGGTGACGCCGGATATGACGGCGCCCCGGCGCGACGGCAGCAGGGCGCAAGCCGCGTACAGGAAGGCCGCGGCGAAAAAGAGGGTGTTCTGCATACCGGCAGTCTACACCATCGGGAAACGCCGGTGGCGGCCCCTCCCCCATTCCGCCCGTAGGGTGGCACCCCGTGCCCACGCGGAACGACGCGCATTGCTGGCTCCGTTCCTGCCGAGCTCCCGGCACTGACGCGGCGTCCCGAAAAACATCCCGCCAACGCCTCCAGCCATCGCACACGTTCCCGAGCGAATCGTCGCGGCCAAGGGTGCAAGGACAAGGCCGTACCGCGTGGGCACTCCGTGCCCACCCTACCCTAATCCACAGCCGCCATGCGCAGCTCGTCGCTGTGATGGCGCTGCTGCTCTTCCATCACCATCTGGCCGAGTTCGCGCTTCAGGGCGTTGAATTCGGGCGCGGCCGGATCGCGCATGCGCGGCAGGTCGACCAGCATGTCGCGCTTGACCGTGCCGGGGCGGTAGGTCATCACCACGATGCGGTCGGCCAGGTAGATCGCCTCCTCGATGCTGTGGGTGACGAACAGGATGGTCTTCTTCAGCTCGGCCCAGATGCGCAGCAGCTCGTCCTGCAGGTTGCGCCGGGTGAGCGCGTCCAGCGCGCCGAAGGGCTCGTCCATCAGCATGATCGGCGAATCGAGCGCCAGCACGCGCGCGATCGCCACCCGCTGGCGCATGCCGCCCGACAGGTCCTTCGGGTAGCGCTGGCGGAAGTCCGACAGCGACAGCATGCGCAGCAACCCATCCACGGTGCGGGCGATCTCGGCCTTCGGCATGCCCTTGATGTCGAGGCCGAAGCCGACGTTCTGCTCGACCGTCATCCAGGGAAACAGCGCATATTCCTGGAACACCATGCCGCGGTCCGGCCCCGGCGCGACCACCGGCATGCCGTCGACCAGGATGGTGCCGCCCGTCGGCGGCGAAAAGCCGGCCACGGCATTGAGCAGGGTCGACTTGCCGCAGCCGGAAGGCCCGAGCAGGCAGGTGAACTGGCCGCGCGGGATGTCGAGGTTGATGTCCTGCAGCGCCACCACCTGGCGGTCCTCGCTGGCGAAGACCTTGTTCACGCCGTTGATCTGAATATGGATTGCTTTCGATGCGTCCATCTCAATGCTCCAGGCCGCGGTGCCAGCGCAGCAGATAGTTGTTCAGGCGGTTCATGCCGATGTCGATCGCCAGGCCCAGCATGCCGATCGTGATCATGCCGGCGATGATCTTGTCGGACCAGAAGTACTCGCGCGCTTCCAGGATGCGGTAGCCCAGGCCGTTGTTCACCGCGATCATCTCGGACACGATGACGACGATGAAGGCGGTGCCGATGCCGATCCGTACACCCGACAGGATGTAGGGCACGGCGGCCGGCAGGATCACGCGCACGAACATGGTGGTGCCGCTCGCGCCCAGGTTGCGCGCCGCGCGCAGGTAGATGCCGTCGACGTGGCGCACCCCGGCGATGGTGTTCATCAGCACCGGGAAGAAGGCCCCGAGCGCGATCAGGAACACGGCCGGCGGATTGCCCAGCCCGAACCACAGGATCGCCAGCGGGATGTAGGCGATCGGCGGGATCGGGCGCAGGATCTGCACCAGCGGATTGAACCAGGCGTAGACGGACTTGCTCGCCCCCATCGCCAGCCCCAGCGGCAGCGCCAGGCCGGCGCCGATCAGGAAGCCCACCACCACCCGGTACAGGCTGGTGAGGGTGTCGACGATCAGCTCGCCCGAGAAGGCCCAGTGCCACCAGCCGCCCTCGGTATAGCTTTCGAACGGCGTGAGCGGCAGCAGGTAGGCCACCCAGCGCTCCCACACCGCCAGCGGTGAGGGCAGCACCTGGGGGTTGACCCAGCCCATGCTTGCCACCCACTGCCAGATGCCGATTGCCAGCACCGGCACCACCATGCCGATGCCGATTTCGCCCCAATTACGCTTTTTCATGGCGTCCCCAAGCGTGAATGCGTTGGCTTACTGGATGTTCAGGCTTTTCTTGGCCGCGTCCAGCAGATCGGTCTTGACCCAGTCCTTGGCCACCGGCGGCTTGCTCATGCGTCCGACCCCGGTCTTGACCATGGTGTCGGTGGTGATCTGGATGTGCTCGGGCGTGATGTCGTAGGAGTACTCTGAATTGCCGATCGCGTCGTTGAAGTCGTCGGTCGTGATCTGGCCCTTGAACACCACCTCGCGCACGTACTTCTCGGCCAGGCTCTTGTTGTCGATGAAGGTCTTGGTGGCCTGCACGAAGCAGCGCATGAACTTCTCCGCCACCGGACGCCGCTCCTTGTAGAACTTCTCGGTCATCACCATGGTGCGGATCGGCTCGCCGATCGGGGTGTCGTAGGGCTTCAGCACCTCGGCGCCAAAGCCCTTGTTGATCGCCTGCGAGGACTGCGGCTCGGACTGCATCATGGCGTCGATCTGCTTGCCCAGCAGCGCCTGGTTCAGGTCGGCGTAGGGCAGGAACACCAGTTGCACGTCCTTGCCGGGCGCGGCGTCGGCCTTCATGTTGTGCTTGGCCAGTTCGGCCAGCAGCAGCACTTCCTGGATACCGCCGCGCGTGACGCCCACGCGCTTGCCCTTCAGTTGCGGCACGCTGGTGATCTTCAGGTCGGGCCGCGCCACCAGGCGCGCGCCGCCCTTGGCGAAACCGGCGACGACAAAGATCGGGGCGCCGCCGGCGCGGCCCGAGATCGCCGCCTCCGAGGCGGTGGTGCCGACATCGAGCTCGCCCGCGATGATCGCCTGCATGACGTCCAGCCCCTTCGGGAAGATCTTCTCCTCGACCTTGATGCCGCACTTGGGTGCGATTTCCTTGATGTACGAGACGGCGCCGTAGTGGGCGAACTTGAGATTCCCCAGCCTGACTACTTCCTGGGCCTGGGCGCCGGCCGCGGCCAGCAGGGTCATTGCGATCAGGGTCTTGCCGAACACTTTAGTCATGCCTTGTCTCCGTTGTGCGCTTCGTCAGAATCGGGTGGCTGCTGCGGTGGTGCCGGATGCCGCCATCATGTGGATGATGATGCCGGCGGGAAAAGGCTATATGGGAACGTTAGATGTGTCAAACATGACAGTGAACAGTTGTGACACAAGACAGAACGCGCACCGAAAAAAGGCGTAACTGTCGCCGGCTGGACGGGCAGGACAACCTTGCGCAGGGTAAAATGGCGGTTTCCCGAATGCTGTCCTCTATATATAGATAGTCAGGTAGAACATGCTAGATAACCTTACCCAACGCCTTGCCAAGGTCGTCAAGACCATGCGCGGCGAGGCGCGCCTGACCGAGGCGAACACCTCCGAGATGCTGCGCGAAGTGCGCCTCGCGCTGCTCGAGGCCGACGTGGCGCTGCCGGCGGTGCGCGAATTCATCGCCAAAGTGAAGGAAAAAGCGCTGGGCGAAGAAGTCATCGGCTCGCTCAGCCCGGGCCAGGCCCTGGTCGGCGTGGTGCAGCGCGAGCTGGCTGCCCTGATGGGCGCCGACCTTGGCCCCGAAGCGACCCAGCTGTCGTTCGCCCAGCAGCCGCCGGCGATCATCCTGATGGCCGGCCTGCAGGGTGTCGGTAAAACGACCACCACCGGCAAACTGGCCAAGTACCTCAAGGAACAGAAGAAGAAAAAGGTCCTGACCGTTTCCGCCGACGTCTACCGCCCTGCCGCAATCGCGCAGCTGGAATCGGTCACGAAGCAGGTCGGCGCCGACTTCTTCCCCTCGTCCTCGACCGACAAGCCGGTCGACATCGCCCGTAACGCCCTCGACTGGGCGAAGAAGCACTACCACGACGTCCTGATCATCGACACCGCCGGCCGTCTCGGCATCGACGAAGCGATGATGCAGGAGATCGCCGCGGTGCACGGCGCCGTGAAGCCGATCGAGACCCTGTTCGTGGTCGACGCCATGCTGGGCCAGGACGCGATCAACACCGCGAAAGCCTTCAACGACGCCCTGCCCCTGACCGGCATCGTGCTGACCAAGCTCGATGGCGACTCGCGCGGCGGCGCGGCGCTGTCGGTGCGCCACGTGACCGGCAAGCCGATCAAGTTCGCCGGCGTCTCGGAAAAGCTGGACGGTCTGGAAGCCTTCGACCCGAGCCGGATGGCGAACCGCGTGCTGGGCATGGGCGACATCCTGGCGCTGGTCGAAGAAGCGCGCAAGGGCGTCGACGAGAAGGCCGCCCAGGACATGGCCAACAAGATCAAGTCGGGTGGCCGCTTCGACATGAACGACTTCAAGGCGCAGCTGACCCAGATGAAGAAGATGGGCGGCATGTCGGGCCTGCTCGACAAACTGCCGGCGCAGTTCCAGCAGGCCGCGGCCGGCGCCAACATGGACCAGGCCGAGAAGCAGGTGCGGCGCATGGTCGGCATCATCGACTCGATGACGCCGCAGGAACGCGCCAAGCCGGAGCTGATCAAGGCCAACCGCAAGCGCCGCATCGCCGCCGGCGCCGGCGTACAGGTGCAGGAAGTGAACCGCATGCTGACCCAGTACGACCAGATGCAGACCATGATGAAGAAGCTCAAGGGCGGTGGCCTGATGAAGATGATGCGCGGGATGAAGGGCATGATGCCCGGCATGCGCTAAGCGTTTTTAGCGTTTTCCGCTTTCCCTGACGCCGCGCCCGACACTTGTCCGGCGCGGCGTTTTTACGTCGGTTTTTGCGTGGTTTTTCACTCTATCGACGTGACTGGCGGTCAAACCCCGAATTTTGGCCCGAATAGAATGAAAAAATGGTGAAAAAGACTTGCAGGAACGCTAAAACGACACCAATATAAGCCGTGCGATGAATTGCGCAACTTTTACATATGTTCGTTTAGGAGGCTCGAAGATGGCAACAGCCAAGAAATCCCCAGCAGCGCCCGCAAAGAAGGCCGCCGCAAAGCCGGCCGCCAAGCCTGCGGCGAAGAAGGCCGCCGCTCCGGCAAAGGAAGCAGCACCGAAGGCCGCGGCAGCAAAGAAGCCGGCCGCGGCACGCAAGCCGAACGCCGCTTTCATGAAAGAGCTGACGCCGTCGGCCGAGCTGGCCGCAGTGGTCGGCAACAAGCCGCTGCCACGCACGGAAGTGACCAAGAAGGTCTGGGAATACATCAAGAAAGCGGATCTGCAGGCTGCGGACAACCGCCAGATGATCAACGCCGACGACAAGCTGAAAGCCGTCTTCGGTGGCAAGGAACAAGTGTCGATGTTCGAAATGACCAAGCTCATTTCGAATCACCTGAAATAAAGAAAAGCCTGGCTGTCCAAAAGCCTGAACGTAAAAAGCCCCGATCGTGTGATCGGGGCTTTTTGTTTTTGGGTAGCGATTATCCGGGTGAATATACGCGACGTGTGAGCCGCCCACCCTACCTCACAACCCGAACGCCGCCTTCATCAGGTCGAACACGCGGGTATTCTCGATCGTGCCCTTGAACGGTGCGGAACCGGCGCCGGTCGCGTACAGCTTCACGTCGCCGCCGCCGTGCGATTCGCTCGACCAGCGCACGCCCGTCTCCTGGTGGTAATCCTCGGACAGGGCGGTGGCGCTGTCGACGTCGGCGCGCACCTCCGGCCGGTTCGGGCCGTTGCCGAAGACCAGCGTGGTAAACGTCTTGCCGTCGGCGTCGCGGGTCGGCTCGCCGGTGGCGTAGCCGCGCACGATGTCGAGCACCGGGTTGCCGCGCTTCGGGTAGCCGTTCAGGACCATCGTGTGGTCGTGATCCGCGGTCACCACGATCAGGGTGTTTTCCAGGCCCGGATCGATGGCGCGCATGCGGTCCACCGCGGTCTGGATCGCCTCGTCGAAGGCCACCGTCTCGACCAGGGCGTTGCGGGCATTGGTGTCGTGCAGCGCATGGTCGATCTTGCCGCCTTCGACCATCAGGAAGAAGCCCTTCGGGTTCGTCGACAGCAGTTCGATCGACTTGGCCGTCATCTCGGCCAGCGTCGGCTGTTCGGGGCGGCGCTTCGAGGCGTAGTCGAGGTGGCTGTCGGCGTAGATGCCGACGAACTTGCGGCCGACACGTGCGGACTGCATGTCGGCGCGGGTGTTGGCGACGAAGTAGCCGCGCGCGCCGAGTTCCGCGACCAGGTCGCGCCCGTCGCCGCGGCCCTTCGGATTGCGCTTCGCATCGAAAGGCGTGAAGTGGATCTTCCCGCCGCCCATCAGCACGTCGACGCCATCGCCCAGGCGCGGGTTGTAGCCGGCGCCGCCCGGCACCACCTGCTGGGCGATCGTATAGCCCATGTCGCGGTCGCACACGTGGGCAAAGGTCGAGGCCGGGGTGGCGTGGGTCAGCTCGGTGGTGGTGACGGCGCCCACCGACTTGCCGTTGGCCTTGGCCAGCTCCAGGATGGTCATCGGCGAGCTGCCGTTGTTCGCGCCGCAGCGGTCGATGCTGGCGTTGCCGTTGGCGTCCTTGGCGGGCGCGACCGGCTTGGCGTCCTTCATCGAGATCACGTCGTTGTTGATCTTCACGCCGGTCATGTAGGCGCCCATCGAGGGCGCGCTGTCGGTCACCTGGGCGTCGTTTGAGTAGGTCTTGATGCGCGCGGTGCGGTCCAGGCGCTCGAAGTTCAGCAGGCCGTCCTCGCCGGCCTTGAAAATGCGCGCGGCGGTGATCGTGGTCGGGCCCATGCCGTCGCCGAGGAAGAAGATGATGTTCTTCGCCTGCGGCTTCGCCGTGGGAGCGGAAGACAGCGCCTGGGCTTGTGCGCCGGCGCCGAAACAGGCCGCCAGCAGCAGCGCGATAATGCGGTGTTTGTTCATTGCTTGCTCTCCTGCGGCGTTCACAGACCGGCCGCGGTCTTGATCAGGCTGAAGACGCGGGTGTTGTCGATGGTCCCGCGGAACAGCTCGGCATTGGCGCCGATCGCGCCCAGGTAGACGTCGGCGCCGCCGTGCGTCTCGGCCCCCGTGCGCGTACGCACCACCGCCTCCTGGTGGTAGTCGTCGCCGGCCGCGATCTCGTCGGTCAGCTGCACGCCCTTGCGGCTGCCCTGCACCCGGTGTTCGCCGGTGCCGAAGCCCAGGATCGTGAACGGCGCGCCATCCTTGTCGAGGCGGACCTTCCCGTCCGGCAGGCTGCGCACCAGCCCCAGCACGCCCGGATTGGTCGGCGTGGTCTTGCCGGTGCGCGGCGAGTAGCCGTTGATCAGCAGGGTGTGGTCGTGGTCGGCGGTGGCCACGATCAGGGTGTTCTTCAGGCCCGGATCGATCGCCCGCATCTTCTCGATCGCGACTTTCAGGGCCGCGTTGTAGCTGGCGGTTTCCTGCAGCGCGCGCTTGGCCAGCGTGGCGTGCAGCGCGTGGTCGATCAGGCCGCCCTCCACCATCAGGAAGAAGCCGTTCTGGTTGCGCGACAGGATGTCGATCGCCTTGGCGGTCATGTCGGCCAGCGCCGGCTGCCTGGCGGCGTCGCGCGCTGCCTCGTAGCTGAAGTGGTTCTGGGCGAACAGGCCGATGACCGGCTGCGCGGTCGCGGCCAGGGCCTGCATCTGCTGCGTGTCCGCGGCGTAGCGCCAGCCTTTCGCCTGCAGCTCCTCGACCAGGTTGCGGCCGTCGGCGCGCTTGCCGCCCTGCGCGACTGGCGCGAAGAATTGCGCACCGCCGCCGAACACGAGATCGAGCCCGTTCGCGCCCAGCGCCGCGTTGAAACCGGCGCCGCCCGGCACCAGGCTCGCCGCGATGTCGGATTCGACCTTGCGGTGGCAGGCATGGGCATAGGTCGCGGCCGGGGTGGCGTCGGTGACGCTGGTGGTGGTGACCACGCCGGCGGCCATGCCGCGCGCCTTGGCCAGTTCGGCCAGGGTCGGCACCGGACGGCCGTTCGAGGTCTGGCCATCCGTGCAGCGGCTCACCTGCTTGTTGCCGTTGGCGTCGGCTGCGGGCGCGATCGAACGCGTGTCCGAGGACATCGAGATTACGCCGTTGTTCTGCTTCACGCCGGTCATGTAGGCCGACATCGAGGCGGCGCTGTCGGTGACCTGGGCGTCGTTCGAGAAGGTCTTCACGAAGGCCGATTCCGGCAACGTGTCGATGGTCAGCTCGCCCTCTTCGCCGACGGCGTAGATGCGCGCGGCGGTGAGGGTGTTGATGCCCATGCCGTCGCCGAGGAAGAAGATGACGTTCTTGGCGCGTGGGGACGCATCGGCCTGGGTGGCCGCCTGCAGCGGCGCCTGCGTCGGGCCGGTCGACGCGCAGCCGGCGAGCAGCAACAAACTGGCGCCGGCGAGAGTGGTCAATCGCATAGTTGAACCCTGGAACAGAAAGCGGGCAGTCTACACTGCAAACGGGCCCTGTGGCTCAGTTGGTATGTTGTCGCTTTGTATGGCCCATGGCGGCGCCTCCAGGCCGCCCATCTTGAGGATGAGGTCGCGTAGCGGTGCCGGGCAGGTTCAGCGCGCCGCCACCGCGGCTGGCTGGAACTCCCACTTCTTCCACGCCGCCAATACCGCGTTCGGATACTGCGGCTTGCCGCGGCTGCCGTTGTAGCGGCCCAGCGCCAGGTAGAGGTTGCCGCGTTCCATGTCGATATACATGCGCAGGATTGAGCAGCCGTAGCGCAGGTTGGTCTGCATGTGGAACAGCTTGCGGCGGTCGCTGTCGCCGATGACTTTCGTCCAGAACGGCATCACCTGCATGTAGCCGCGCGCGCCGGCGATCGACACCGCGTACTTGCGGTAGGCCGACTCGACCTGGATCAGGCCCAGCACCAGGCCGGGATCGAGCCCGGCGCGGGTCGCTTCGTACCAGGCCGCCTCCAGGAATTCGGTGCGCGAGAATTCGTCGGGGATGCGCTTTTTCAGGCGTCCCGACATTTCGTTGAACCATTGCTGGTAGCGCAAGCGCGCGGCATCGTCGCGGAAGGTCGGTTTCGGCGGACGCGCGTCGTTGATCGCGTTCGACAGCGCCAGGCGCACGGAATCGGCGAGCGCCTCTTCCTTCTGGTTGCCGGCGTGCGCGGGGCTGCCTGCGAACGCCGCAACCAGGGTCACGGCAAGCGCGGCAGCTCCCAGCCGGGCGCGCACCCGGCTGTGTACCTGCGTCGGCTTCACTGGCCGAGTTTGGCCTTGACGAAGCCGGCGATGTCCGCCACCGGGACGGCGGTCGCTTCAGGATCGCGGCGGCCCTGGTATTCCAGGTTGCCTTCCTTCAGGCCGCGTTCGCCGATGACGATGCGGTGCGGCACGCCGATCAGTTCCCAGTCGGCGAACATGGCGCCCGGGCGCAGGCCGCGGTCGTCGACGATCACGTCGACACCAAGCGCCAGCAGTTCTTCGTACAGCTTCTCGGTCTGTTCCTTGACCATCTCGCTGCGGTCCAGGCCCATCGGGCACAGCACCAGCGTGAAGGGCGCGATCGCGTCCGGCCAGATGATGCCCTTGTCGTCGAAGTTCTGCTCGATCGCCGCACCCAGGATGCGGGTCACGCCGATGCCGTAGCAGCCCATCTGCAGCGGCGCCGGCTTGCCGGCTTCGTCCAGGTAAGTTGCTTCCATCGCCTGCGAGTAGGCGGTGCCGAGCTGGAACACGTGACCGACTTCGATGCCACGCTCGATCGCCAGCACGCCCTTGCCGTCCGGCGAGGCATCGCCCTCGACCACGTTGCGCAGGTCGGCCACCAGCGGCTCCGGCAAGTCGCGGCCCCAGTTCACGCCGGCGATGTGGAAGTCAGCTTCGTTGGCGCCGCAGACGAAATCGCGCATGTTGGCGACGGTGCGGTCGGCAACGATCTTCACCGGCAGTTTCGGATTGACCGGACCGAGGTAGCCCGGCACGGTGCCGTAGACTTCCTGGATTTCGGCTTCGGTCGAGAAGCGGTAGGTACCCAGGCCATCGACCTTGTTGACCTTCACTTCGTTCAGTTCGTGGTCGCCGCGCAGCAGCAGCATCCAGTATTCCTTGCTGAGCTTGCCGTCCTCTTCTTTTTCCACCGTCAGGGCGATGGTCTTGACGGTCTGCGACAGCGGCAGGCCGAGCAGTTCGGCAACCGATTCGCACTTGGTCTTGCCCGGAGTCGGGACCTTGTTCATGTCCTGGGTCGGCGCGGCGCGCTCGCCGATCGCCAGCGCCTCGGCCGCTTCCATGTTGGCCGCGTAGTCGGACGTCGGGCAGTACACCAGCGCGTCTTCGCCGGTCGAGGCGATCACGTGGAATTCATGCGAGCCGGTGCCGCCGATGGCGCCGTTGTCGGCCGCCACCGCGCGGAACTTCAGGCCAAAGCGGTTGAAGATGCGCACATAGGCATCGAACATGATCTGGTAAGACTTCTGCATGCCTTCGAGGTCGCGGTCGAAGGAATAGGCATCCTTCATCGTGAACTCGCGGCCGCGCATCAGGCCGAAGCGCGGACGGCGCTCGTCGCGGAACTTGGTCTGGATGTGGTAGAAGTTCAGCGGCAATTGACGATAAGACTTGATCTCGCTGCGCACCACGTCGGTGACGACTTCTTCCGAGGTGGGCTGGATCGCGTAGTCGCGGCCATGGCGATCCTTGACGCGCATCAGCTCCGGCCCCATCTTGTCCCAGCGGCCGGTTTCCTGCCACAGTTCGGCGGGTTGCACCACCGGCATCAGCAATTCGAGGGCGCCCGACTTGTTCATCTCTTCGCGAATGATGGCTTCGACCTTGCGGATCACCCGCAGGCCGGTCGGCATGTAGGTGTAGATGCCCGAGCCGAGGCGCTTGATCATCCCCGCCCGCATCATCAGTTTATGGCTGACGATCTCGGCGTCGGATGGCGCTTCTTTAAGAGTTGAAATAAAAAATCGTGAGGCGCGCATATCGATGAATTCTTTTTAAAAAGAGAGGGTTATAATCGACCTAATTTTAAAGGATTAGCTGGCTGATGCGTCCAAACTTTGTACAAATGGGTCCGGAACACGCAGCCGCCGCCGTTTTCGTTATCGGAAGGCATGGCTGACGCAGGGATTTGTAGGTAAAAACGCAAGGGACCAGACGCCGGCAGAAAGTTTCGAGGTGCACTTATGCTCGATCGTGAAGGGTTTCGCCCCAACGTCGGCATCATCCTGCTCAACGCCAATAACGAGGTGTGGTGGGGCAAGCGGGTGCGCGAGCACTCATGGCAGTTTCCGCAAGGGGGTATCAAATACGGCGAGACGCCGGAACAGGCGATGTACCGCGAGCTCGAGGAGGAAATCGGCCTGCGCCAGGAGCACGTCAAGATCGTGGGCCGTACCCGCGACTGGCTGCGCTACGAGGTGCCCGACCACTTCATCAAGCGCGAGATCCGCGGCCATTACCGCGGCCAGAAGCAGATCTGGTTCCTGTTGCGCATGATTGCGCGCGACAACGACGTCAACCTGCGCCTGACCGACCATCCGGAATTCGACGCCTGGCGCTGGCACGACTACTGGGTGCCGCTGGACGTGGTCATCGAGTTCAAGCGCGATGTCTACCAGAAGGCGCTCCAGGAACTGTCGCGCTTCATCACCTGGCCGGCGAACAGCGCCCACGGCGAGCGCCGCCACAGCGCCCGCTACCTGCGCCAGCCACGCGGCCAGGGCAACGCCTCCTCGGCGGCAGCCAAGGCCATGGCCAAGGTACGCGAGACGGCGGCGGAACCGCAGTTGGTGCTGACACCGGAAAAATAGTTGCGGCGCTGACGCACCGTTACTCACGCATCGGCCATGATGATCGAGAAGGCAAGCGCGCCGCGCACGCGGCGGGGCTTGCCTTTTTCTTTTTGCAATCCGTTTCAGATTGCAATAATTGAAACTTTCCCCGTAGAATCACCGGTATGAAGCCGCTCCTGCCCCTCGCCTGTTTCCGTCCCCTAGCCACGCTGCTGCTGGCCCTGTCCGCCCTGCAGGCGCATGCCGCCGAGGCGCCGCGCTGCCGTTATGTGATGGTAGCGAAACTGCCTCTGCAATACACCGGGCCCAGCCTGCAAGTCACGACCCAAGGCGTCATCGACGGCACGCCGGCAACCATGCTGGTCGATACCGGCTCCTATGACAGTTTCCTGACCCGCACCGGCACCGAAAAACGCGGCATGAAGCTCAGCAACCTGGGCCGGGTCGCCCAGGGTGTCGGCGGCCACGCGTCGATCTACCAGACCTGGATCAGGGAATTTGTCGCCGGCCCCGCGCGCAGCGAGCGCGGCCAGATGCTGGTGCTGTCGGACTTCGGCCAACCGCCTTCGTACGACGCGATCCTCGGCGCCCCCTTCCTGCTGCAGACCGACCTCGAGATTTCCCTGGCGACCAAGGAAATCAAGTTCTTCCAGCCGGTCGATTGCGGCGACACCCACCTCGCCTACTGGGATGCCGATGCCCTCGTCGTTCCTTTCGACAGCAGTTTCGAAACGACGCCAACCCCGGAGTTCACGGTCCTGGTCAATGGCCTGAAGATGCGCGCCATCATCGACACCGGCGCGACGGCGACCACGATGTCGCTGGCCGCGGCCAAGCGCGCCGGCCTGCAGCTGGACGCGCCCGGCGTCACACCGGCAGGCCATGCCGTCGGCGTGGGTGACGTCAAGGTCGCCTACTGGCACGCGACCTTCAACACCTTCCAGATGGGAGAAGAAGTCATCAGGAACGCCGATATCGGCGTCGTCGACGGCAAGGACAAGGGTGTCGACGTCGTGCTGGGCGACGACTTCCTGCGTTCGCACCGGGTGCTGTTTGCAATGAGCCAGCGCAAGATCTACTTCTCGTATGTCGGCGGCCAGCCTTTCGAACAGCACCGCAAGCTCGAATCCTGGATCCAGGCCGAAGCGGACGCCGGCAATGGCGACGCCCAGATGCGGGTGGCCAGCATGTACGCACGGGGCGAGCGCGTGGCGCCCGATGCCGCCGCCGCCGCCAACTGGCTGGAAAAGGCCGCCGTGAACGGCAACGGCCATGCGAACCTGTTCAGCGGTCGCGCGCTGTTGATACAGGGCCGGGCCCTCGACGCCGCGCCACGCCTGCGCCTGGCGCTCGACAAGCTGCCGTCCAGCCGCGACGCCGCCCTCTGGCTGTATCTTGCCCGCCTGCGCACCGGCCAGGCCGAACTCGGCCGTACCGAACTGACAGCTGCCTTTGCGCGCAGCCAGGACGGCGAATGGCCGGCGCCGGTCGCCGCTTTCTATCTCGGCAAGTCGAGCGCGCAGCAATTGCTGAAACAGGCCATGCAAGACCGCGAGCTGGGCCGGAAGCGCCGCTGCAGCGCCATCTCGGCGATGAAGGAATGGTATGAAGCGCAGGGCGACCATGCCCAGGGGCAGGCAATGGCAGCGGCGCGCACGGAACACTGCGGCAACCCGGCGGACAACGAGGACCAAGACTGACGCAAGGCGGTGCCGGCAGCGAAGTGCGCGTCATCGCGCTAGAATAGCGCCCTTCCCTCACCGCATCGATTCCCAGCCATGTTCACCCCGTCCTCGCACGACGTACGCCGTTTTTTCTGTGAAGCCTTCCGCAAGCAACGCGCCGGCGAAGTGCTCACGCCGATGGACGCCATCGCCGCCGACTGGATCGTCCAGCATCCCGAATACCACGACGAACTGTTCGACGCCGAGGAAGCCGTCGCGCGCGACTATTCGGTCGAAGGCGGCAAGCCGAACCCTTTCCTGCACCTGTCGATGCACCTGTCGATCGCCGAGCAGGTCTCGATCGACCAGCCGCGCGGCATCAAGGCCGCCCACGACCTGCTGGTGCAGAAGATCGGCGAGCACGACGCCCACCACGAGATCATGGAGTGCCTGGGCGAGATGATCTGGAAGTCGCAGCGGAACGGCGTGCCGCCGGACATCGAGGCGTATATCGAGTGCGTGCGCCGGCGCGCGACGCGCTAACTCGTAGGGTGGGCACCTGTGCCCNNCCTACGCCGGCCACGCCCACCTTATGTGATACAAAAAAGGCGACCGAGGCCGCCTTTTTCGTATCATATTATTAACCCAACTTGTCGTCCGCCACCCGGTAACGCGGATCTTCCACCACGTTCACCTCGCTCATGTCCCTGGCCTTGTCCAGCAGCTCGCGGCAGTCCGGGCTCAGGTGACGCAGGTGCAGGCGCTTGCCCAGCGCGCGGTATTTCTCGGCCAGGGCATCGATGGCCTGGATCGCCGAATGATCGACCACGCGCGCGTTGCGAAACTCGACCACCACGTCCTGCGGATCGTCCTTCGGCGCGAACAGCTCGTTGAAGTTGGCGATCGAGGCGAAGAACAGCGTGCCCTGCAGTTCATATACTTTCCACCCTTGCGCATCCCGCGAAGTCTTCACCGCGACCTGCTTCGCATGCTGCCAGGCGAACACCAGCGCCGAGACGATCACGCCGACCAGCACCGCCACCGCCAGGTCGAAGATCAGCGTGATCGCCGCCACCAGCACCACCACGAGGGTGTCGGCGCGCGGCACCTTGCCGATCATGCGGAAAGTGCCCCATTCGAAGGTCTTCTCGCACACCACGAACATCACGCCGATCAGCGCCGCCAGCGGGATCTGCTCGATCCAGCTCGAGCCGAACAGGATGAAGGAGAGCAGGAACAGCGACGCCGCAATGCCCGACAGGCGGCCATAGGCGCCGTTGTTCACGTTGATCATGCTCTGGCCGATCATCGCGCAGCCGCCCATCCCGCCGAAGAAGGCGGTGACGACGTTGGCCGCGCCTTGCGCCATGCATTCGCGGTTCGGCTGGCCGCGGGTCCCGGTGATCTCGTCGACCAGGGTCAGCGTCAGCAGCGACTCGATCAGGCCGACGCCCGCCAGCACCAGCGAATACGGGAACACGATCTTCAAGGTCTCGAGGTTGAACGGCACGTCGGGAACCGTGAACGCCGGCAGGCCGCCGCCGATCGAACCCAGGTCGCCCACCGTCTTCGATTCGATGCCCAGCAGCGCCGCGCCGAGCGTGACTACCAGGATGCCGACCAGGGTCGCCGGCACCGCCTTCGTGATGCGCGGCGTGACGTAGATGACGGCCATGGTCGCGGCAACCAGGCCGAGCATGGTAAGCAGCTGCGCGCCCTGCATCCACTGGCCGCCCACCTTGAAATGCCCGAACTGGGCGATGAAGATTACCAGCGCCAGGCCGTTGACGAAGCCGAGCATGACCGGATACGGCACCATGCGGATGAATTTGCCGAGCCGCGCGGCGGCGAACAGCATCTGCAGGATGCCCATCAGGACGATCGCCGCGAACAGGTACTGCACGCCATGCTCGACGACCAGCGCCACCATCACCACGGCCAGCGCCCCGGCCGCGCCCGAGATCATGCCGGGCCGGCCGCCGAAGGCCGAGGTGATGAAGGAGACCAGCACCGCGGCGTACAGGCCGGTCAGGGGCGACACATGGGCGACCAGCGCAAAGGCGATCGCTTCGGGGACCAGGGCCAGGGCGACGGTCAGGCCGCTGAGCAGGTTGGTTTTCAGGTAGGCAGGTGAGACGGACTGCAAGATGATGAGACTCCAACAAAAGGCGCGCGCGCCAAAAACGAAAATCCCCGGGAGCGGCTTGGCGGGCCGGCCCGGGGATTCAATTCGGTTGCATATTATATGTCGGTGCCCCGTAGGGTGGGCACCCCGTGCCCACGCGGAAGTATGAACTGTGCTGGCACATGCCTGTGCAGTGCCAACAGAGCAGCCGCGCCAATATCAAGTGATCAGCTGCTCACTTGTCGAAGCCGCATCGACGCTCGCTTTTCGATTCAAATCCAGCCGCGAGCGTGCTGGCTTTCGGTGGGCACGGGGCGCCCACCCTACGAGAGCCGCCGCTGGCCTATTTGCTCACCACCAGCTGCGACGGCAAACTGGCCAGGTAAGCGCCGATATCGATCATGTCCTGGTTCGACAGCGGTTTCGCGAAGCCCGCCATGATCGGGTTGCTGCGGCCGTTGGTCTGGTCGCCGCCGCGCTTGTACGCGTTCAGGGCATGGGCGATGTAGTCGGCGTGCTGGCCGGCCAGCTTCGGATAGCTCGGGTCGATCGGCTTGTTGTAGTCGGCGCCGTGGCAGGAGGCGCAGTTGTATTTCTTGGTCAGCTCTTCGCCGCGCTTGACGTCGGCTGCGGCTGCCATGGTGGCAACAGAAGAGGAGATGGCGCCGAGGGCCAGCGCGATGATCAGTTTTTTCATGGCGGCGGTCCTCACTTGCGGTTCTGGGCGTTCTGCTGCGAGTAATACGCGGCGACGTCGGCGATGTCCTGGTCGGACAGGCTGGCGGCGATGCCGCGCATCGACGGATGCTTGCGGTCGCCCTTCTTGTACGCGTGCAGCGCGGCTTCGATGTACTTGGCCGACTGACCACCGATCATCGGCACTTGATATACCTCGGGGAAGGCGGACTTGTAGCCGGGAATGCCGTGACAGCCGATGCACATTTCGATCTTGGCTGGCGCGGCCTTCGGGTTGCCGACGACGTCCGCAGCCGACGCAGCGCCGGCGCAAGCGCCCAGGACGAGTACAGCTAAAAGTTTTTTCATGGTGGGAATCGCAAAAGTTGTAATCGAATACCGCTACCGCACAAAAACCACTACCGCAAAACATTAGCAAAAGTACCAACCGTCCGATTCTAGCCCAACAAAAGATTGCAGTCTACCAACGTCGTGCGCCCTTCCCGCCACGCACTCACTACCTCGCGGGTTCTGGCATATACTCAAGATTTCCTCTCTCACCACGGACGCCCATGCAAGCCCAAGCCCGCTTCGAAGGAACCGACAGCTACGTCGCCACCGATGACCTGAAACTGGCCGTGAACGCCGCCCTGACGCTGGCGCGCCCGCTCCTGATCAAGGGCGAGCCGGGCACCGGCAAGACCATGCTGGCCGAAGAGGTGGCAGCCGCGCTGAACATGCCGCTGCTGCAGTGGCACGTGAAGTCGACCACCAAGGCCCAGCAGGGCCTGTACGAGTACGACGCCGTCTCGCGCCTGCGCGACTCCCAACTGGGCGACGAGCGCGTGCGCGACATCCACAACTACATCGTCAAGGGCGTGCTGTGGCAGGCCTTCACGTCGCCGGAACCGGTGGTGCTGCTGATCGACGAGATCGACAAG
>DOUW01000234.1:1561-5565 GCA_003520365.1 Massilia sp. | reverse complement strand
CGCCGCTGCTTCTTCCACTACATCAAATTCCCGGACCGCGAGACCATGGCCGACATCGTCCAGGTCCACTTCCCGCGCCTGAAGCAGGACCTGCTGGCCGCCGCCCTGCAGAGCTTCTACGAAGTGCGCGATGTCCCCGGTATCAAGAAGAAGCCGTCGACCTCGGAGTTCCTCGACTGGCTCAAACTGCTGATGGCCGAAGACATCCCGGCCGAAGCCCTTGCTAGCCGTGATACCAAGACGGTCGTGCCGCCGCTGCACGGCGCCCTGCTCAAGAACGAGCAGGACGTGCACCTGTTCGAGCGCCTGGTCTACATGTCGAGGACCAATCGATGACGATCATGCGAGTTGCGGTCGAGCCGACCGTGCTCGAATTCAACGGCGTGCGGCTGGAACCCTTGAGCCTCGACCACGTCGAAGGCCTGCGCGCGGCCGCCGCCGACGGAGAATTGTGGAACCTGCGCGTGACCTCGGTGCCCGAGCCGCACCGCACGCAAGCCTACGTCCACGCCGCGCTCGACACGCCAAACCGCCTCGCCTTTGCGGTGTGCGACGCCTCGAGCGGCCGGGTGCTGGGCAGCACCAGCTACCACGACATCGTGCCCGAGATCGGCCGCGTCGAGATCGGCTACACCTGGTATGCGAAACGCGTCCAGCGCAGCCACGTGAACACCAGCTGCAAGCTGCTGCTCCTGTCGCACGCCTTCGACACCCTCGGCTGCGCCGTGGTCGGCCTGCGCACCGATAATTTCAACCACGCCTCGCAGGCCGCCATCGAGCGGCTGGGCGCCAGGAAGGATGGCGTGATCCGCCACCACGGCCTGCGCCGCGACGGCACCGTGCGCGATACCGTCATGTACAGCATCGCGCGCGGCGAGTGGCCTGAAATCAAGGCCCACCTGCACGACCGACTGAACCGCCACGCCGGATGACAGCATGCTGATCGACTTCTTTTTCGCGCTGCGCAACGCCAAGGTCCCGGTCTCGATCAAGGAATTCCTGACCCTGCTCGAGGCCCTGGAAAAAAGCGTCATCGCCCCCTCGCTCGACGCGTTCTACTACCTGGCGCGCCTGACATTAGTGAAGGACGAAGCCCACTTCGACAAGTTCGACCGCGCCTTCGGCGCCTACTTCAAGGGCATCGAGGCCGTCTTCGACACGACCAAGGGCGAAATTCCGCTCGACTGGCTGATCAAGCGCATGGAGCGCGAACTGACGCCCGAGCAGAAGGCGGCGCTGGAAAAATTCGGCTACGACAAGCTGATGGAGCGCCTGAACGAGCTGCTGAAGGAGCAGAAGGAACGCCACGAAGGCGGAAATAAATGGATCGGCACCGGCGGCACCTCGCCTTTCGGCCACGGCGGCACGAATCCGGAAGGCATCCGCATCGGCGGCCAGGGCCGCAACCGCACGGCGGTGAAGGTCTGGGACCAGCGCAGCTACAAGGACTACGACGACGAGCGCGAACTGGGCACGCGCAACATCAAGGTCGCGCTGCGCCGCCTGCGCCGCTTCGCGCGCCATGGCGCGCCCGATGAACTGGCGCTGGACGACACCATCCGGGCCACCGCCAGCAACGCCGGCTACCTCGACATCCGCATGCAGCCCGAGCGCAAGAACCGCATCAAGGTCGTGATGCTGCTGGACGTGGGCGGCACCATGGACGACCACATCGAGCGCACCGAGGAACTGTTCTCGGCGGCGAAGAGCGAATTCAAGAACATGGAGTTCTACTACTTCCACAACTGCGTCTACGACTACCTGTGGAAGAACAACCGGCGCCGCCACGCCGAGCGCTTCCCGACCTGGGATGTGCTGCGCAAGTACCCGCCCGACACCCGCATCATTTTCGTCGGCGACGCCACCATGAGCCCCTACGAGGTCATGGCGCCGGGCGGCTCGGTCGAGTACAACAACGAGGAAGCCGGGGCCGAATGGCTGGCGCGCTTCTGCAACGCCTTTCCGAAGTTCGCCTGGCTCAATCCCGAGCCGGAACACCTGTGGCAGTACCGCCAGTCGATCGCGATCATCCGCCAGATCATGAACAACCGCATGTTCCCGGTGACGCTCGAAGGGCTGGAGCGGGCGATGCGGCTGCTGAGCAAGTAAATTCGGAGCGTAGGGTGGGGTCATTGATGCCGGGGGCATCAATGACGTGCCCACGCGGAACGCTGCGCTGTGGCTGCGTTATTCAAACCCGAACCGTCGCGTCTCCGCGGCGGCGTCCCGGGCACACCGCGAACGCGTAATCGATTCGCCGTCGTCTCGGCCGCGTTCACGCGCCACCACGGTGCCGGCGTTCGCGTGGGCACGGCGTGCCCACCCTACGAAATCAGCTCCGCTGGCGCAGCGCGTTGCGCACCACGTACAGCCCCACCACATCGATCGCCACGTGCACCAGCACCGCCGCCAGCAGGCCGACGTACTGGTAGATGAAGCCCAGCGCCACGCTGACGCCGAAGATGCCGGCCGCCTGCACCAGGGTCGCGCGGTCGAGCTTGCGGAACTGGTAGACCGGCGTATGCGTCAGCAGGAAGACGATCGAGGTGATCCAGACACCCAGCAGCGGCTGCAGGGCGGCGCGGAACAGCAGCTCCTCGCCGATCCCGGCGGCCAGGCTGATCCAGACCGGATTCAGGCCCGACAAATCGAGCCGCGAATAGGCCGCGATCGTCTTGTGGGTCGCCTCCGATTGCGCGGTCAGGCGAAAGCTCACGTAGGAGCCGACCGCCGCCAGCGCCGACAGGCCCAGGCCGAACAGCAGTTGCTGGCCGAGGCCCATCGGGCCGCTCAGTACCGACAAAGGTTCATCCTGGGCCACGAAAATGATCAGGGCGGCAACGATGCAGAAGATCACGCAGGTGAGAAGCTGGGCGGTCAGGCGGATCGGGGGACGGGCTTGCGGCTGGATGTGCGGTTGTGCGGACATGTTCGGAAAGACGTCAACGCGCGGCTGACGGGTGAGAGGATCGGCGGCGCTCGGGCCGGATGGCAGTCCCGCAGGACATAAGCCCGCCATTCTAGCCAGCAGCGTGAGCAATGACAACGCACGCTTCCGGCCGGCCCGCATCCCGTCTCGCATCCCGTCTGTTAGTGCGGGCACGGACGCCAGCGCTGTAAATATTAATATCAAGACAAGCGCATCGACCAGGCGAACCCAATCGTGCGCACGGCGCCTGCTTGTAGTATTTACAAAACCGTTCGCTTCGCCCCCTTGAGGAGATTGCATGCCCGACCTGCCGACCGTCCTGACCAGCCTCGCATGGCCCTTCACGATTGCCATCGCCTGGATAGCCGGGGAATTCGGCCAGCGGTTCACGGGCTTGCCGCGCATTAGTTTCTATGGACTGGTCGGCTTCGCGCTGGCCGGGCCCCAGCTCGGCATCCTGCCGGCGCCCGATGCCGGACCGGTATCGATGCTGGCCGACGTTGCCTTCGGCCTGATCCTGTTCGAACTGGGCTACCGCATCAACCTGCGCTGGCTGCGCGCCAACCCGTGGATCGGCATCGCCGGCGTGGTCGAATCGGTCGCCACCTTCATTGCGGTCTACCTGATCGCGATCGCCTTCGACACGCCGCAGCTGACCGCGCTGATGCTGGCCTCGCTGTCGATGGCAACCTCGCCCGCCACCGTGGTGCGGGTGATCAACGAGCAGCGCAGCTCGGGCCAGGTCACCGAGCGCGTGCTGCACCTGTCGGCGCAGAATTGCG
Organism: Massilia sp.; assembly: GCA_003520365.1. GTDB lineage: Bacteria > Pseudomonadota > Gammaproteobacteria > Burkholderiales > Burkholderiaceae_D > Telluria > Telluria haematophila. Next base: position 1,854 of record DOUW01000234.1, on the reverse strand, counting down.
TGCTGGCGGTGTTCGCCTTCAATGCCGTGATCGGCTTCTGGATCTTCCGCACCTTCGAGGATATCGGCGACGCGATCTGGAACAGCCTCGTGCTACTGGCGGTGTCCGCGCTCACCGGCGCCGTGTTCGGGCTGGCGGTGCCGGCGCTGCTGCGCGCGATCGGCAACCCGCGCCACGACGCCACGGTCGCGTTCGCAATCGCGGTACTGCTGCTGGTCGCGATTTCCTACGCCGGCGGCCTGTCGCCGGTGGTGGCCACCCTCGCCTTCGGGCTGGTGGCGCGCCACCGCCGC
>DOUW01000234.1:0-1548 GCA_003520365.1 Massilia sp. | reverse complement strand
CGCCGCCGGCGGCGTGCTGGCCGTGGTGCTGGTGCTGGCGCGCCTGGTCACCAAGACCGCGGGCGTCACCGCCTTTGCCCACCTGTCCGGCGTCTCCTGGCGCAAGGGCTTCCTGGCCGGGGTGGCGCTGGCGCCCTTGTCCGTGTTCGTCATCCTGCTGCTCGAGCACGCGCGCCTGGCCGGCGTGCACGTGGTCGACGAGCTGCGCGCGGTGGCGGCGGTGACCATGCTGCTCGAAGTGTTCGGCCCGATCATCATCCAGCGCGCCCTGGTGTGGGCGCGCGAAGCACCGGAGATCCGCCATGCCGCTTGAGCCCTTTGCCCAATCGACGCCGCTCACCTTCGGGGTCGAGCTCGAACTGCAACTGGTCAGCCTGTCCGACTTCGACCTGACGGCGGCCAGTCCCGATTTGCTGCACCTGCTGTCGCGCAAGCCCTTCCCCGGCAACGTGACGCCGGAAATCACCGAGAGCATGATCGAGATTAACTCCAGCGTGCACTCGGCATACGGCCCGCTGCTGGCCGAGCTGCTCGAGATCCGCGACACGCTGGTGGCCGCCGGCGACACCCTGAACATCGGCATCGCCGGCGGCGGCACCCACCCTTTCCAGCACTGGTCGGAACAGAAGATCTTCGCCAAGCCGCGCTTCGAACATCTGTCCTCGCTGTACGGCTACCTGGCCAAGCAGTTCACCGTGTTCGGCCAGCACGTGCACATCGGCTGCGGCAACGGCGACAACGCCATGTACCTGCTGCACGCCCTGAACCGCTACATCCCCCACTTCATCGCGCTGTCGGCCTCGTCGCCTTTCGTGCAGGGGCACGACAGCCTGTTCGATTCGGCGCGCCTGAATTCGGTGTTCGCTTTCCCGATGAGCGGACGCGCGCCCTTCACGCTGAGCTGGGGCGATTTCGAGTCGGCCTATTTCGCCAAGATGGAGCGCACCGGCATCATCAAAAGCATGAAGGATTTTTATTGGGACCTGCGGCCCAAACCCGAGTACGGCACCATCGAACTGCGCGTGTGCGACACGCCGCTGACGGTGCAGCGCGCCGCGGCCCTGGCGGCCTATCTGCAGGCGCTGTGCAGCTATCTGCTGCAACGTAGCGAGGAGGCACCCAGCGAGGACGATTACCTCGTCTACAACTACAACCGTTTCCAGGCCTGCCGCTTTGGCCTGGACGGCTCGCTCACCCACCCGAAGACCTACGAGACGGTATCGCTGCGCGAGGACATCCTCACCACGCTGCGCAGGATGGAGCCGCACGCCGCCAAGCTGGGCAGCCTGGACGCCCTGCAGCACCTGGCCGCGGCGGCAGCCGGCGGCAGCGACGCCAGCCTGCTGCGCCAGCAATACCAGCGCGAAGGCAGCGTCGAGGCGCTCGTGCATTCTGCAATCAACTGGTTCCGGGGCGAGCGGCGTTTCTGGCGGCGCTAACCACCGGCTCCGTGATCGGGCGCGATGATCTTGCTGCTGACTATCACCGCGTGGGCGGCGCAAGCGGTGCGGATGATCATCGGTCCCGGGTGGAGCCGCCCACCCTACG
>DOUW01000490.1 GCA_003520365.1 Massilia sp. | reverse complement strand
GGCACGGCGTGCCCACCCTACGTGCCGCGGCGGCGGCATCCCGCCGCGGCGAGGCGGCTCAGACCTTGGCCGCCGCCGGCGCCTTCGTGCCTTCGCTGCTGCGGTAGTGGTCCACCATCTTGTAGCGCTTGGCGTACAGCCCGAACGCGATGGCGGCCAGCGCCGCGAAGCCGGCGAAGAAGAACATCTGGAAGGCGATCACGGACAGGCCCGAGTCGGCGATCGAATTCACCACGGCGTCGTTCTTGACCGCCGCGTTCACCACCAGCACCCACAGGTTGCCGACCGTGACGGCCAGGCTCCACAGCGCCATGATCGCGCCCTTCATCGAGGCCGGGGCCTGGCTGTAGGCGAATTCGAGGCCGGTGGCCGAGACCAGCACTTCGCCCATGGTCAGCAGGGCGTAGGGCAGGATCTGCCAGGCCATCGAGGTCGGGGTGCCGGCGTCCATCGAGACCTGGATCGCGCCGATCACCAGCCACGACAGGGCCGAGAAGGCGATGCCGGCCGTCATGCGGCGCAGCGCCGTTGGCCGCAGGCCGAACTTTTCCAGCAGCGGGAACAGCACCAGGTTGTTAAAGGGGATGAGCAGCATCACCAGCAGCGGGTTCAGCGCCTGCATCTGGGCCGGCAGCAGGGTGAATTCGTTGCCGAACACCGAGAAGTGGGTGGTCATCGAATTGGCCTGCACGATCCAGGTCGAGGCCTTCTGGTCGAACAGCGACCAGAACGGCGTGACCAGCGCGAACACGACCAGGATGCGCAGCACCGCGCGCACGCCGTCGACCGCTTCGTCCGGATGGTGGCCGCGCGCGCGTTCGAGCTGCATCGAGATGCCGGCGCCGACAAAGGCCAGCAGCAGCACCAGGGCGGTGCAGGCCGCGATCACGAAGCCCCACTGCGGGGACATCAGGAGCGAAGCGATCGCGCCGAACAGGCCGACCGTCGCCACGGTGCGGCCCGGGCCGTTGGTCGACAGGGCGGTGCGCGAGACGCGCGAGAACGAGTGCGGGTTCGGCGCGGCCGGCGGCACGTGCACGTACTTCTTCTTCCCGCTCCAGAACACCATGGTCGCGATGAACATCATGATGCCGGGGATGCCGAAGGCGACCGAGGGGCCGTAGTTCTTCAGGAACAGCGGCATCAGGAGCGAGGCGAAGAAGGAGCCGAAGTTGATGATCCAGTAGAAGGCGTCGAACACGATCTTCGCCTTGTCCTTGTTCGTCTGGTCGAACTGGTCGCCCACGAAACTCGACACCAGCGGCTTGATGCCGCCCGAGCCGAGCGCGATCAGGGCCAGGCCGAGATAGAAGCCCTTGACGTTGTCCTCGAAGATGGCGAGGCAGGCGTGGCCCGCGCAGTACACGAGGCTGAGCCAGAACACGGTGTTGTACTTGCCGAAGTAGCGGTCGGCCAGCCAGCCGCCCAGCAGCGGGAAGAAGTAGACGCCGATCACGAAGGTGTGGAACACGTGCTTGGCTTCGCCGGTGCGCTCGGACTCCGGCAGGAACAAGAGCAGGGTCGAGATCAGGAAGGGCGTCAGGATGTTGCGCATCCCGTAGAAGCTGAAGCGCTCGCAACCTTCGTTGGCGATGATGTACGGGATCTGGCGGGGCATGCGCCCGCTGGAGGGCGTGGTCGGCTGGTTCATGGACTCGTCCTGGAAGTGAATTAACCCGGGATGCTATGACGCCGGCAGGGTCTTTGCAACAGGAAAATAATGCTTGATTCACTGAACCGTAGTTTAGCTACTTTTGTTGTGCAGACTGCAAATACTATTTGCACGCAAGCCTTTGAATGCAAAGGAAATTTGCATAAATACGCGCTCCTGCTCCAGATTGTAAAGTTGAAAAAGCTGCTGTATATTGCGTAAAAACCACCAACCGAATCACTTACCGAACCTCCGTCATGACCCAGACTCCCACGCAACAGAACGACTGGTGGCGCGAAGCCATCATCTACCAGGTCTATCCGCGCAGCTACCTCGACACCAATGGCGACGGCGTCGGCGACATCCCCGGCATCACCGCCAGGCTCGACTACATTGCCAGCCTGGGCGTGAACATCGTCTGGCTGTCGCCCTTCTTCAAGTCGCCGATGAAGGACTTCGGCTACGACATCTCGGACTACTGCGACGTCGATCCGCTGTTCGGCACCCTGGCCGACTTCGACGCCATGGTCGCCAAGGCGCACAGCCTGGGCCTGAAGATCATGATCGACCAGGTGATGGCGCACACCGCCGACGCCCACCCGTGGTTCGTCGAAAGCCGCTCCAGCCGCGACAATCCGAAGGCCGACTGGTACGTCTGGTCCGACGCCGCACCGGACGGCAACCCGCCGAACAACTGGATGTCGGTCTTCGGCGGCTCCGCCTGGCAGTGGGACACGCGCCGCAAGCAGTACTACATGCACAACTTCCTGGTCAGCCAGCCGCAGCTGAACTTCCATAACCCGGACGTGCAGCAGGCCCACCTGGACGCACTGCGCTTCTGGCTCGAGCGCGGCGTCGACGGCGTGCGCATGGACGCCTGCAACTACCACTTCCACGACACCGGGCTGCGCAGCAACCCGCCGGCGACCAAGCGCGACACGGCGTCCGTCACCGACGTCAATCCCTACGGCATGCAGGCGCACATCTACGACAAGACGCGTCCGGAGAACATCGCCTTCCTGCAGAAGATCCGCGCGCTGCTGAACGAATACGGCGCGGTGTCGATCGGCGAAGTCGGCGCCGACGACGCCCTGGCCTGCATGGCCGAGTACACGGCCGACGGCGACAAGCTGCACATGGCCTACAGCTTCAACCTGCTGACCCCGGAATTCACGGCCAGGCACATCCGCACCCAGGTCGAGGAATTCGAGGCGCGGGTGCAGGGCGGCTGGGCCTCCTGGTCGGTCGGCAACCACGACGCGATCCGCGTCGTCACGCGCTGGAAGGGCGAGGATGCGCCTGCCGCGTTCGCGGCGATGGTGCTGGCGATGCAGCTGTCGCTGAAGGGCACGCCTTGCCTGTACCAGGGCGACGAGCTGGCGCTGCCGGAAGCGGACGTGCCGTTCGAACTGCTGCAGGACCCCTACGGCATCACCTTCTGGCCCGAGTTCAAGGGCCGCGACGGCTGCCGCACGCCGATGCCGTGGACGAACGAGACCCCGAACGCCGGCTTCACCACCGGCACGCCCTGGCTGCCGGCGGCCGCGCCGCACATCGCCGCCGCCGCATCGGTACAGGAAGCCGACAAGGATTCGGCCCTGAACGCCGCGCGCCGCATCATCCATTGGCGCCAGGCGCTGCCGCAGCTGACCCGCGGCGGCATCTCC
>DOUW01000489.1:4653-5076 GCA_003520365.1 Massilia sp. | reverse complement strand
GGCCGCGGCGCTCGCTGGCCGGCGCACGCTGGTCTATCTCGGCCTGCAGGACAGGGAACACAAGCCCGAGCTGCTGCTGCACATGCTGGCGCAGGTCAGGCTGCGCGTACCCAACGTGGTCCTGGTGATGGCCGGCGACACCGCCGACGAGGACCAGCGCGCGTGGCTGCGCAAGGAAGCCGTGCGCCTCGGCGTGGCCGACCACCTTGTCTGGACCGGCTGGCTCTCGCGGCGCCAGGCCTGGGCCTGGGTGCGTGCGGCCGAACTCGGGCTGTCCCCGATTCCGCGCGGCGAGATCTTCGACGCCTCGTCGCCGACCAAGGCGGTCGAATACATGGCCTTGTCCGTGCCGGTCGTCGGCAATGACAGTCCGGACCAGAAACTCGTCATCGAAGCGAGCGGCGCCGGAATCTGCGTGCCGCT
>DOUW01000489.1:0-4608 GCA_003520365.1 Massilia sp. | reverse complement strand
GGCGCGGCGGCACATGGCGGCGCGCGGGCCGGCCTGGGTGCGGGCGACGCGTTCCTATGCCCACCTGGCCACGACCGTGGCCGGCGTGTACCGCCAGGTCTGTGGCGGGCAGCCGGAACACAGCGCCGATCCCGTCGGCGAGGGAGATGCGTGCACCATCGCTGCCGATACCGCCAGAGAAGACGCGGGAGTGCAATGAATCGCCCTTTCGGCATCGGCAAGACAGCGGGCGCGCTCGCGCTCGCGGCGCTCGCGCTGCAGGTGCGCGGACAGGACATCGACGCTGTCATCGACGACATGCGCCGGGCCAGCGAGGCGCTGCCGATCGCCTCGGAATACGCCTGGCAACGTGCTCCGCAGATCGTCCAGTACACCCCGCGCGGCGCCATGCTGCCCGCCTGGTGGCGCGGCGCGCGGCCGGAGTGGTGCCACGCCGCTCTCAGCTGGTACACCGCTTTCGAGGCCGAGGGCAATGCCGCCGGCAATACGCGGGTCCAGGTGCGTAACCTGCGCCTGTACACCCTGTCCGACGACAGCCGGAAGTGGCGCCTGGCCGACCTCGCGCACATCCCGCATTCGGACCGCTGGGAGTACCCGTTCCGCATCGCCGGTAACGGGACACGGCCGGACGTGCGCGACGAAGCCGGTGGCGGGCACTCGGTCAGGCCGCAGTACCCCTATTTCCTTCATGGATACGGCAGGACCGTGCTGCTGGAAAACCCGGGCGACGTGCGCGCGGTCTTCGTCGCGCTCGAGTTCCGCCTGGTGCTGGAGGACCCCGCCAAGCCGGACGACCGCTCCCGTGCACGCTACGTCGTCAACGCGGGAGCCGACTATTACCCGGGCCTGGGCCGCGACTGGGGCATGGCCTATGCCCCGGGCATCGGCAGCGGCAGGTACCTGCTGGCCACCGCCGACTGGCGCGTCGCCACCCTGCTGGTACCGAATACCGCGCTGGGTGCGAGCTTCGAGGAACTGCGCCGCAATCACCCACCATTGGGCCCGGCCCTGGACGACCAATGAACGACAAGGAATCGCGCATGAATAACGCCTGGATGGTCCACGTCTCACGGAAGGAAGGCCCATGAACCGCTGCCTTCCGTCGAATCGGCTGCTATCGATCAACAACTATTTTTACCGGCGCGGCGGGGCCGAGGTCGTCTTCCTCGAGCAGAACCGCCTGTTTGCAGAGATTGGCTGGGATGTGATTCCCTTCGCCATGCGTCACCCTCTGAACCTGTCTTCACCGTGGAGCGACTATTTCATCGACGAGATCGAGTTCGGCCACGACTACTCGCTCGCTGAAAAACTGACGATGGCGCACAAGGTCGTGTTTTCGCTGGAGGCACGCCGCAAGATCGTGGCCTTGTCACAGCGCGTGCAGCCGCACATCGCTCATGCACATAATGTCTACCACCATATTTCACCCTCGATCTTTGGCGCGCTGAGGGAGCAAGGCATTCCCACGCTCCTGACGCTGCACGACCTGAAATTGGCCTGTCCCGCCTACAAGATGCTGACCCATGATGGCATTTGCGAACGCTGCAAGGGAGGAAAAGTCTGGAATGTGCTCACCAATCGCTGTGTAAAAGGCTCGTCCACGGTCAGCGCCGTCGTGTTCGCCGAATCGGTGCTGCATCGCCTGCTCGGCACGTACACGCGGAATGTGGACCGTTTCATCGTGCCCAGCCGCTTCTTCCTCGAAAAATTCGTCGAGTGGGGCTATCCCAGGGAACGCTTCGTGCATATCCCAAACTTCGTCGACGCCGGCGCGCTGAAGCCGCAGGGTGTCCCCGGCAGTGCCTTCACTTTCGTCGGCCGCCTGAGCGCGGACAAAGGGCTGGCAACGTTTGTCCGGGCAGCCGCGCAGGCACGGGTGCCGGCGCGCATTGTCGGCACGGGTCCCGAAGAGCAGCCCCTGAGGGCGCTCGCCCACGCGCTGCAAGCCGACGTTACCTTCATGGGCTACCTGAGCGGTAAAGCCCTGTTCGACGCCATCCGCCAATCACGCGCCGTGGTCTTGCCATCCGAACTGTATGAGAATGCCCCGATGAGCATCATGGAGTCCTATGCACTGGAGCGGCCGGTCGTCGGCTCGGCCATTGGCGGCATCCCGGAACTGGTGCGTTCAGGCGAGACCGGAGAACTGTTTGAAGCCGGCAACGTGGACGCCCTGGCGGCGGTGCTGCGTCGCCTCGCCGCGAGCAGTAGCAGCCGCATCGCCGCAATGGGCAAGAACGGACGCGCCTGGATGATGGAAGACTTCAGCGATCTGCGGTACCGCGAGCGCCTGCTCGCTCTTTACGCGAATGTCGGGGTCCCTTGGGGTTGATGGGGCATCCCAATACGATGACAAGATGCACTGCATGCATCGCATTTACATGAGCGTATAAGTACTTGATCTGATTGGACTTACTTCGATATCCACAAGAAATGTGGATAAGTATGTGGAAAAGGGGCTCTTGACAAGCCGCAAGCGCAGTATTGATGCGGGTTTCAATAAAATGCCCGTTCTGGAGGCAAAAACAAGACCCTTATAAATCAAGGGCTTGCACGAATGCTTCGGAGGTGTTGTAAGACTCTATAAGAAGATTCCTACAAAAATACTGCTTAGGGGATAAGTCAGCAATCGTGCGTCTGGATCCGCTCAAGGCGTGCCCGCCCCTGCCTATTTCCAGGCATTGCGCGCCCGTTCGCGCACCATCATCCGCACGCTGTCCGGCATTGGCTTCCTCGACTGCAACTTATCGGCCGTGATCCAGACGCATTCCTCGAAATGTTTCAGCATGGCCGGCGTGAGGAAACGGGTGCGGGTCGCGTACACATGGCGGTCGCCCATCTGCGCCTGCTGCTTGATGAAGAAGCGGTTCGGCACCACCAGGTGCAGGTGCTCTTTCGCCCGCGTCATCGCCACGTACAACAGGCGCCGCTCTTCCTCGATATCCTCGGCGCTGCCGGTGCTCATGTCGGAGGGAATGCAGCCGTCGATCACGTTCAGCACGTGGACCGACTTCCACTCCTGGCCCTTGGCCGAGTGGATCGTCGACAGGATCACGTAGTCCTCGTCCAGCAGCGGCGGGCCGGCGCGGTCGCTGGTCGCCTCGGGCGGATCGAGCGTGATCTCGGCCAGGAAACTCTCGCGGTTGCCATAGCCGCCGGCCAGCTGGGTCAGCTGCTCCAGGTCGGCCGCGCGCACCGGGGCGTCGTCGTGCAGGCGCTCCAGGTGCGGCAAATACCACTCCTTGGCCAGCTCCAGGTCCCCCGGCCAGCGCAGGCCGGGCGTGCGCAGGCGCCGGTAGAGGGCGACGAAGGCTTGCCAGTCGCCCTGGGCCTTGGCCGGCGCTTCGAAGGCCTCGATTGCCTGCACGGCCTCGGGCGCCGCGGCGACAGCGTCGAGCAGGCGCGTGGCGGTGGCCGGACCGATGCCGGGGATGAGTTGCGCCACGCGAAATCCCGCCAGCCGGCCGCTGGGATTTTGTGCGAAGCGCAGCACCGCCAGCACATCCTTGATGTGCGAGGCTTCCAGGAACTTCAGGCCGCCGAACTTCACGAAAGGAATGTTACGGCGCATGAGTTCGAGCTCCAGTGCCGCGCTGTGGCTGGCGGCGCGGAACAGCACCGCCTGGGCGGTGAGCTTGATGCCGGCTTCGCGGTGCTCGAGGATGCGGTTGCAGACCCAGCGCGCCTGTTCGGCCTCGTCGGGAATCAGGACCAGTTGCGGCAGGCAGGTCGCGGCCTTGTCCGTCCACAGGGTCTTGGCGTGGCGCTCGAGCGCGGCGGCGATCACGGCGTTCGAGGCGTCCAGGATCGGCTGGGTCGAGCGGTAATTGCGGTCCAGCGTGATCACCTCGGCCGGCTGCGAGAACTGCTTCGGGAAGTCGAGGATGTTGCGCACCGTCGCGCCGCGGAAGGAATAGATCGCCTGGGCGTCGTCGCCGACCACCATCACGCCCTGGCCATCGGGCTTCATGCCGCTGATGATCGCCGACTGCAGGCGGTTGGTGTCCTGGTATTCGTCGACCAGCACGTGGTCGAACAGCGCGCCCAGTTCCGGTCCCAGTTCGGGATCAAGCGCCATCTCGGCCCAGAACAGCAGCAGGTCGTCGTAGTCGAGCACGTTCTGTTCCTGCTTGGCGTCGACGTAGGCGCCGAACAGGCGCTTCAATTCGTCTTCCCATTCGCTGCACCAGGGGAAGGTGCTTTGCAGGACCTGGGCCAGCGGCTCGCGCGAATTGACCACGCGCGAATAGATGGACAGGCAGGTGCCCTTCAGCGGAAAGCGCTTCTGGGTCTGGGTCAGGCCGATCTCGTGGCGCACCAGGCCCATCAAATCTTCGGCATCGCCGCGGTCGTGGATGGTGAAGGACGCGTCCAGGCCGATGCGGCCGGCGAATTCGCGCAGCAGGCGCGCCCCGATGCTGTGGAAGGTGCCGGCCCAGGGCAGCGTCGTCACCTGCGCCGTGGCACGACCCGCGCTGCCCATGATGCGCTGCAGGACATTGCCGGCGCGCCGGGTCATCTCGTTGGCCGCGCGCCGCGAGAAGGTCAGCAGCAGGATGCGCTGGGGATCGGCGCCGCCCTGGATCAGGCGCGCCACCCGGTGCGCCA